>CANFQC010000010.1 GCA_947449035.1 Actinomycetota bacterium | reverse complement strand
ATGCGTGCGAGCTTCTTGTCCATCTTGTGCGCGGCGAACTCGTTCGCGAGCAGATGCTCGACCTGAGTGGCAACGTCAATGATCAGGCTCGCGAAAGTGCCGCTGGATGTCGAGACGGGTGAATCGCGCACCAGAATGCGGAACCCATCTGGGTACTCGTCGATGTAGTCGAAGAGCGCCATGCCCGCCTGCTCGAGAAGGAGCCGCGGATTGGTGCCCGTCAGCGCTTCCTCGAATGAGTTGAGCAGGTAGTTCATCTCACGATCGACGAGAACTGCGTAGAGACCTTCCTTACCGCCGAAGTGTTCGTAGACAACAGGCTTTGAGACCTTGGCGCTACTGGCGATCTCCTCGACGCTGACGGCCTCGAAGCCCTTCTCGGCGAACAGCTTGCGTCCGACATTGAGCAACTGTTCACGGCGTTCCTGGCCGCTCATCCGCACCTTGGTATCTGCTGCGCGGCGTGCGGTGTCACGACGTTTTGCGGTCGCGATGTCGGTGACGTTGTCGGAGTCGTCAGGTTCCAGTTCCTCGACGAGGGTGCTCATGGCGACTATTTCGCTCGTGCCGGATGGAAGGTGCGAAGTCGACGCTCTTGAGTCGGGTCGTTGAGCTTGCGTACGAGACGCTCATGCTTCGGCCAGCGCACATCGGTTGCCATGCCGGTCTTCTCGAGCAGGCGAATGAACGTTGCGCTCATGTCGATCTGACCCTTGAATACACCGTGACGCGCCGCAGTGGGCTCTGCATGGTGAAGGCTGTGCCAGGACTCACCCATGGAGGGCACGGCAAGCCACCACACGTTGGTCGAGAGATCGCGCGAGTTGAATGGCCGATTGCCGAAGACGTGGCAGATCGAGTTGATCGACCACGTGACGTGATGCACGAGCGCGATGCGAACCAGGCTGCCCCAGAAGAATCCGGTCAGGACACCCATCCACGACCAGGTGAGTAAGCCACCGAGAACTGCGGGTGCCAGGAGTGTCGTGATAACCAAGAGCGGGAAGAGGCGTGAGATGCGCTGAACATCGGGATCATTCGCGATGTCGGGCGCGTACTTCTCCGGGGATGTCTGCTCTTCGCTGTAGAGCCAGCCAACATGGGCCCAGTACAGGCCCTTGGCGACTGCGCGCTTGCTGGTGCCGAAGCGCCACGGTGAATGCGGGTCACCCTCGTCGTCGGAGAACTGGTGATGCTTGCGGTGATCGGCTACCCACTGCGAGAGCGAACCTTCGACAGCTAGCGAGCCGGCAATGCCGAGCGCGTATTTCATGAAGCGATTGGTCTTGAAGGAGCCATGGGTGAAGTAGCGATGGAAGCCGACTGTGATGCCACCTGCAGTGATTGCCCAGAAGAGCACGACGATGAACAGGTCGCTCCAGCCTACGAATCCGCCCCACGCGATGGGGATGGCGACGATGACGGCGAGAAGCGGAACGATGATGAAGATGGTGAGCAGTACTCGCATCGTCGCGCTGGTGTAATTCTCGTCAACGGGGGGCTCCACGGAGACGGGCTGGGCGAGGGTCATGTGACTCCTTATCGAGGCAGTGTGTACTACCTACGGTTCCGTAACCTACGCCACCGTAACCTCCCGTGTCCAGCGGAACTCGCGAATCATTTACCCTTGGCCCCTGCAAGCAGTCCCGGGTCGTCTAGCGGCAGGACAGCGGACTTTGAATCCGTCAACGATGGTTCGATCCCATCCCCGGGAGCTTCATAACAACTTCTTGGCCCGCCCTCCTTGGGCAGCCGCGCCTCGGTAGGCTTGAGGTCTTCCCCCGTTCGGCCCTTCTCTTCATGCCCATCGGAGGAATTCGTGACCACCTCAGCGGCCCCGCGCCCCTCGGTTGTCATCATCTTGGCCGCCGGCGAGGGCAAGCGGATGAAGTCCGCGCTTCCCAAGGTCTTGCATCCGGTAGCCGGTCGTTCCCTCCTAGGTCACGTACTTGAGGCCGCTGCCACCGTCGAACCGGCTCACGTGGTTGTCGTCGTAGGTCACGGCCGCGATCAGGTCACCGAACACCTCTCCGAGATCGCTCCGTGGGCACTCACAGTCGTGCAGGAGGAGCAAAAGGGCACCGGTCATGCGGTGCGCATTGCGCTGGCCGAGGTGCGTGCGCGTGGTCTCGAGATCGACGACGCACCCGTTGTCGTCCTGACCGGCGATACGCCGCTGCTGACTGGCGCAACATTGATCGGCTTGCTGGTTGAGCATGCTCAGTCGAATGCGGTCGCCACGGTTCTCACTGCATCCCTCAGTGATCCCAGCGGCTACGGCCGCGTGCTGCGTAACGGCTCCGGCCAGGTCACCGGCATCGTTGAGCACAAGGACGCCGACGCTGAGCAGCTCGCTGTCACCGAGATCAACTCGGGCATGTATGCCTTCTCCGCCTCACATCTTGATGCTGCGCTGACCCGCATCACCACGAACAATGCGCAGGGCGAGGAGTACCTCACTGATGTGCTCGGCTTCCTTGAAGGTGATGGCGAGACCATCAGTGCATCGATGTGTGTCGACAGCGATGAGATTCTTGGCGTCAATGATCGCCTGCAGCTCTCGCAGGCTGCCGCCATCATGCGAGACCGCATCAACGCTGAATGGATGCGCGCAGGCGTGTCGATCCTCGACTCCGCCACCACGTGGCTTGACGTCGACGTCGAGATCGAGCCCGACGCAGTAATCCTGCCGAGCACCACACTGCGCGGCCCCACCTCAATCGCCTCCGGCGCGCGCATCGGCCCGGGCACCACCCTTGCCTCGTGCGAGGTCGGCGAAGGCGCGTCGGTCATGCACACCTGGGCTGAACTTGCCGTGATTGGCGCGGGCGCATCGGTCGGACCTTTCACGTATCTGCGCCCCGGCGCGGTACTCGGTGCGGGCGCCAAGGCAGGTGCCTACGTCGAAATCAAGAACTCGACCATCGGCGATGGCGCGAAGGTTCCGCACCTGTCCTACGTCGGCGACGCCGAGGTCGGTGCCGGCTCGAACATCGGCGCCGCAACTGTCTTCGTGAACTACGACGGCGTTGAGAAGCACCGCACAGTGGTGGGGGAGCAGGTGCGCATTGGAAGCGACACCATGCTCGTCGCCCCGGTCACCATCGGCGACGGCGCATATACGGCTGCGGGTTCCGTCATCACAGAAGATGTGCCGCCGGGAGCAATGGCCGTCGGACGCGCCAAGCAGCGCAATGTGGAGGGCTGGGTAGAGCGCAAGCGCCCAGATTCGGCATCCGCTGACGCAGCCCGAAATGCCGAGCAGCAGAATTCGACCAACAACGCAGCAGCGAAGGAGTAACGGTGACCGAGATCATGGCCCCGATTCAGAAGAAGCTCGTCCTGCTGGCGGGGCGCTCGCATCCTGAATTGGCCAATGCGGTCGCTGATGAGCTTGGTATTCCACTGTCGAAGACCGTGGCGTATGACTTCGCGAATGGCGAGATCTTCGTGCGCTTCGAAGAGTCGGTGCGCGGCGCCGATGCATTCGTGCTGCAGAGCCACACCACGCCGATCAACACCTGGATCATGGAGCAGCTGATCATGGTCGACGCGCTCAAGCGTGCCTCGGCCAAGCGCATCTCGGTGATCATGCCGTTCTACGGATACGCCCGCCAGGACAAGAAGCACCGCGGTCGCGAGCCGATCTCGGCCCGCCTTATCGCTGACCTGTTCAAGACCGCTGGCGCTGATCGACTGATGACTGTTGACCTGCACACCTCGCAGATTCAGGGATTCTTCGACGGCCCCGTCGATCACCTGTTCTCACTGCCTTTGCTGGCCAAGCACGTCAAGGAGAGTGTTGGCCACGATCGCATCACGGTGGTCTCGCCCGATGCCGGTCGCGTACGCGTGGCTGAGAAGTGGACCGACATCCTCGGCGCACCTCTTGCCATCATCCATAAGCGTCGCGATCCTGATGTGCCGAACCAGGTCAAGGTCTTCGAGGTTGTCGGTGAGGTCGAGGGCCGTGTCTGCGTCGTGGTCGACGACATGATCGATACCGGCGGAACCATCGTGAAGGCCGCCGAGACCCTCTTCGAGCAGGGCGCTGCAGGCGTCATCGTGGCTGCGACCCACGCGATCTTGAGCGACCCCGCTCGTGACCGCCTCCAGAACTCGAATATCTCCGAGGTCATCGTCACTGACACCTTGCCGATCGTCGACGAGGCCCGGTTCCCGAAGCTCACGGTGCTCTCCATCGCCCCGCTGCTGGCCAAGGCAATTACCGAGGTCTTCACCGATGGCTCGGTCACGAGCATGTTCGATGACACCCCCTCGCATCAGATGGGCAACTAGCCCGTTCCCAGGAGGGGGTCAGGGCCGATTTCGTCCTCAGGCCCCCGCTCGTTAGACTCCTCTCAATTCCTCGGCGAGGGTGTCGCACCGGCACCGTGATCGACGCGGTCGGCGCCCAACGCGCTTTGCCGAGGTGTCCGACGTACGAGGAGAAATAGAAGTGTCTGACGTTTCCATCACCGCCGTTCCCCGCACCGATTTCGGCAAGGGCGCCGCACGCCGCACGCGCCGCGAGGGAAACATCCCCGCAGTCATCTACGGCGAGGGCTCAGCAGTCACCCACGTTGCCCTGCCGGCACATGAGCTCGAGCTCGCCCTGCGCAAGCCGCGCGTGGTGCTGAACATCAGCTTCGAGGGCAAGACCATCATCACCAAGCCGCGCGATGTTCAGCGCGAGCCGGTCAAGCGCTTCATCGAGCACGTTGACCTCATCATCATCTCGGCCGGCGAGGCCACCGACCGCGGCAACGAGGCAGTTGCCTTCGTCGAGGCCGCCGAGGCACAGGCTGTTCAGGACGCCAAGGATGCCCGCTCGGGCAACGCGGCAGCCGACGCAGCCGATGCGGCTGATGCCGCAGCCGCCGCTGCAGCAGCTGAGTAATTAAGGCTTCATTGCACGAATAGTCAGGACCGGGATTCCCATGAGTGATGCGTGGCTTATAGCCGGGCTCGGGAACCCCGGTCCTGATTATTCCGCCACCCGGCACAACGTCGGGTACATGGCCGTGGATCGCATTGCGGCAATGACAGGTGGAAAGCTCTCGCGCCACAAGCGAGCAAATGCGATGGTGCTCGAGGGCAAGCTCGGAATGCCGGGCAGCCAGACTCCGATCATCCTGGTTGAATCGTTGTCTTATATGAACGAGTCAGGCGGCCCAATCAAGGCACTGATGCAGTTCTATGACATCCCGGTCGAGCGTCTCATTGCCATTCATGACGAGCTCGACATTCCCTTCGCGGCACTGCGCGTGAAGCTCGGTGGCGGCGATAACGGTCACAATGGCCTCAAGAGCATGCGCAAAGCTCTCGGCACCGGTGACTTCTATCGCGTGCGTATCGGCATCGGTCGCCCGCCAGGTCGCCAGGATCCCGCGGACTTCGTACTGAAGCCCTTCGCGAGCAGCGAGCGCGCAGAACTACCCGAACTCATTGAGCGTGCGGCAGATGCAACCTGCTCGCTGATCACCACTGGTCTCGAGCGCACCCAGAGCATGTTCAACACCGGCCCGGCAAAGGAATAGCGATGACAGATCTCCCGATCAGCGATGCGGAACTCTCGTCGATGGTGGCCAAGCAGGCCGGTCAGCTTCTGCTTGAGTTGCGTGATTCCTTCGGCGCAATTGATCCCAGTGACAAGGATCGTGCGAATGAGCTCCGCAAGGCTGGCGATCAGGCAGCCAATGAGTTCATCGTGGCGGCTCTTCGCGAAGCACGCCCCGACGACGCGATTTTGAGCGAGGAGGAGAAGGACAATGACCTTCGCCTCGCCCACGAACGCGTCTGGATCGTCGACCCGCTCGACGGCACCTACGAATACGGCCAGGGTCGCGCAGATTTTGCGGTGCACATTGCTCTTTGGCATGCATCCGAGCAGCGCCTGTCGGCTTGCACCGTTGATTTGCCTGCGCAGGAGCTCACCCGCACGATGGCCGACGCGGGTGCGGCACCTGCGCCTCTTCCGACTGATCGTCCGATTCGCATAGTCGCCTCGCGCAGCCGCCCACCGGCAACGCTAGGCGCGACTGTCGAGATCCTCTCGCGCCTACTTGCCGATGCCGGCATCAATTCGCACGGTGTCGAGATCATGGACGTTGGCTCGGTCGGTGCCAAGGTCAACGAGATCCTGTGCGGTCGCGCAGAGGCCTATGTGCACGACACCGGCTTCTATGAGTGGGATGTCGCAGCCCCTTATGGCGTCGCCCAGCACTACGGGCTCATTCCCTCGCACGTTGTTGGCAGTGAGGTCACCTTCAACCACATGCCGCCGTATGTCACCGATCTCGTGGTCGTGCACCCGGCGCTTGTTGATCACCTCCGTGCAGCACTTCGCGAGGCTGCTGCTTCGTGAGCCTTGCCGGTCTCCTGAAGTCACTGCGCGGCGAGCTCGCCGCGGTCATCGACATGCCCGCGGGAAGTTCTCCGGTGCATGTCACTGCGGCGGTTCCCGCTCAGCCTGCGGTGGCCGCAATGATCAGCGGTCGCGGCGCACCTGTTCTCGTCGTCACTCCCACTGGCCGCGAGGCCGAGGATGTCGCTGCTCAGTTACGAGAGTTGCTCGTCGACGCTCACGTAGAGGTCTTCCCATCGTGGGAGACACTTCCGCACGAACGGCTCTCGCCATCACTCGACACCGTGGGTCGTCGTGTTGCTGTGCTTCGCCGTCTCGCGCATCCCGATGCATCTGACTCGCTCACCGGCCCGATCGACATCATCGTGGCGTCGATTCGCGCCGTGGCCCAGCCGATCATCATCGGTATCGGTGATGCCGAGCCTGTGCGCCTGCGAGTCAATGACCAAGGCGATCCGATGGAAATCGTCGAGCGACTCGTCGGCCTGGGTTACGAGCGCGTCGATCTCGTGGAACGCCGCGGCCAGGTCGCCGCGCGTGGTGGCATTCTCGATGTCTTCCCGCCCACCAATGAGCACCCGTTGCGCATCGAATTCTGGGGCGACAACGTCGAGGAGATCCGCAGTTTCGCTGTCGCCGATCAGCGATCCCTCGAGAATGTCGACGAGGGTCTCTGGGCACCGGCAGTGCGAGAGCTGTTGCTCACTGATCAGGTGCGCGCACGCGCGGCGCAACTGTCCTCCATTCCGCAGCTCACTGAGATGTGCGACAAGCTGGCCAATGGCATCACTGTCGAGGGCATGGAATCACTCTCACCGGTGCTTGCCGACGGCATGACCTCGCTGATCGAGCTGCTGGCTTCGGGCACCCAGGTCGTCACGATGCAGCCCGAGCGCATTGACGCGCGCGCCCACGACCTTGTTCGCACGGCTGAGGAGTTTCTGGCTGCTTCGTGGCACAACGCTGCTGCGGGAAACGAGACCCCGATCGATCTCGCGGGGCTCAATTACCTGTCGATCGATGATCTGCAGATCGCGGCCATTCAGCGCTCAATGCGCTGGTGGGATCTCAGCGCGCTGCCCAGTGATGATGAACTGGCAGAGGACACTGAACTGCGCATCACGGTCGATGCCAGCGAGTGCAATGGCTACAAGGGTGACTACACCGCAATCGTGACCGATCTGCGCACGTGGCTTGCTGAAGGGCGCGTGGTCGGTTTCATCACCCAAGGTCATGGCTCTGCTGAGCGCATCGCCGAGACTCTCGCCGGCGAGGATGTTGCGGCACGGCTGGTAGATGACTTGATCGATGCTCAGCCGGGCGTCGTGCACATCACGACCGGTCGTCTGGACTCCGGATTTATCTTCCCCGGCCTCGTGCTGATTACGGAGGCCGATGTCTCAGGTCAGCGCTCGGCGACTCGTGACATGCGCCGGCTGCCCTCGCGGCGCCGTCGCACGATCGACCCGTTGTCACTGAAGACCGGTGACTTCGTCGTACATGAGCAGCATGGCGTCGGCAAGTACATCGAGATGGTGCAGCGCACCGTCGGTGATGCAACCCGCGAGTACCTCGTCCTCGAATACGCCTCGAGTAAGCGCGGACAGCCTGCTGATCGGCTGTACGTGCCCACGGATCAACTCGATCTGGTCACCAAGTACGTCGGAGGTGAGGCGCCAACCGTGCATCGCCTCGGTGGCGCTGACTGGCAAAAGGCCAAGGGTCGTGCACGTAAGGCGGTCAAGCAGATCGCCGGCGAGCTCATTCGCCTCTACGCCGCACGCCAGGCAGCCAAGGGCCACGCCTTCGCGGCTGATACGCCGTGGCAGCACGAGCTCGAAGATGCTTTCGCGTACGTCGAAACTCCTGATCAGTTGGCGTGCATCGACGAGGTCAAGGCTGACATGGAGCGCACTGTGCCTATGGATCGCCTGATCTGCGGTGATGTCGGTTATGGCAAGACTGAGATCGCCGTGCGTGCAGCGTTCAAGGCAGTTCAGGACGGTAAGCAGGTCGCGGTACTCGTGCCGACCACGCTGCTCGTGCAACAGCATTTCTCGACTTTTGCCGATCGCTACAGCGCATTTCCGGTCAAGGTGGCGGCTCTCTCGCGCTTCAGCTCCGACAAGGAAGCCAAGGAGGTGCTCGCGGGTGTGACCGATGGCTCGGTCGATGTGGTCATTGGCACACATCGCCTGCTCACTCCTGATGTGCGCTTCAAGGATCTCGGCCTGGTGATCCTCGACGAGGAGCAGCGCTTCGGTGTCGAGCACAAGGAATACCTGAAGGCGCTTCGCACCAATGTCGATGTGCTCGCGATGTCCGCCACGCCAATTCCGCGGACTCTGGAGATGGCGGTCACGGGTATTCGCGAGATGTCAGTGATCCAGACTCCGCCGGAAGAGCGTCACCCGGTGCTCACCTTCGTCGGCCCCTATGACGACAAGCAGATCTCTGCAGCCATGCGTCGTGAACTGATGCGCGACGGCCAGGTGTTCTTCGTGCACAACCGCGTCGAGTCCATTGACCGCGTGGCATCTCGGTTACGTGATCTCGTGCCTGAGGCACGTATCGCCGTAGCTCACGGTCAGATGGGGGAGCACCAGCTCGAACAGGTAATCGTCGACTTCTGGGATAAGCAGATTGACGTGCTGGTGTGTACCACCATCGTCGAGTCGGGTATCGATATCGCAAATGCGAACACTCTCATTGTCGATCGCGCCGATACCTTCGGCTTGTCGCAGCTGCACCAGCTGCGCGGTCGTGTTGGTCGAGGCCGTGAGCGCGCCTACGCCTACTTCCTGTATTCACCCGAGAAGCCGCTCACCGAGACGGCCCACGAACGTCTCGCGACGATTGCTCAACACACCGATCTCGGTTCCGGCATGCGCATTGCACTGAAGGATCTCGAGATTCGCGGCGCCGGCAACCTGCTCGGCGGTGAGCAGAGCGGTCATATCGCTGATGTTGGATTCGATCTCTACGTCCGCCTCGTCGGCGAGGCACTCGCTGAGCACAAGGGTGATGCAGAGGTCGTGCTTCCCGAAATCAAGGTCGAGTTGCCCATCGACGCTCACATCCCGCATGACTATGTGCCCCACGAGCGCTTGCGCCTGGAGGCGTACAAGCGCCTCGCTGATGCCCATACGAATGAGCAGGTCGACGAGGTCGCGGCGGAACTGACCGACCGCTATGGCTCTCTGCCGACCCCGGTCGAGGCCTTGCTGGCGGTCGCTCGGTTCAGGGTGCTGGCCCGCTCGGTCGGCCTGACCGAGGTCGTCGTGCAGGGCCAGGGTGTGCGCTTCGCGCCGGTCGAACTGCCGGAATCGGGCCAGATGCGCCTGACTCGGCTATACCCGCGCACGCTGCTCAAGCCCGCAACTCGTACCATCATCGTGCCGCGTCCGGTCACGGCCCTCATGGGCGGTGCTCCGGTGAGCGGCACGGAATTGCTCGGCTGGGCCACCGAACTCATCTCGGCGCTCTGGCCGTCCAAGACCCTCGCACCTGAATCGGAGAAGAAGTAGTGAAGCGTCGCACCCGTGCAGTATCCGTAGCCCTCCTGACCGCGAGCCTGGCTGCCTCCAGCCTGCTCGTGAGCGCCTGCGGTTCGACCAACGCCAGCACCGCCGCGACAGTGGGCTCCGAGACCATCACTGCTCAGCAGCTCACCGACTGGGCTCAGGGCGTGCTCATTGCTACGGGCAAGTCGCCGAACTCCATCGACCAGAGCGTCACCTCGAACTCCCTCAACCTGCTGATCTACCTGGATCTCCTCGACGCGCTTGCGGGCGCGACCGGTGTCACGGCGAGCCAGGGTGAGATCGATGCTGCCGGAAAGAGCCTCCTGCAGGCCGGCGCCACCGAAGAGCAGATCACGGCCAGCGCCGCGCAGAGCGGCATCGCACCGAATGCGGTACCGGCATTCCTGCGCGCGAATGTGCTGACCCCGAAGATCGAGAAGGTACTTGCGCCGAATGCGACCCCCGAGGAGTCGCAGACCATTTTCCAGCAGGCTTTGGTCACGACGGCAAATCAATTGGGTGTCACGGTTAACCCGCGTTACGGCAGCTGGAGCCCCGACACCATCAAGCTTCAGGCACCGCCCAGCGACCTCTCCATCCCGCCGGCCGACTAGTCATGCCTGCGCCGGAGGGCACAGCTTCGGGAAAGAGCCCGGGAGCGCGACTGCTGGACCTCGTCGCGGTCATGGACACCCTTCGTTCACCGGGCGGCTGCCCGTGGGATGCGCGCCAGACCCATGAGTCGCTCGTCGAGTACTTGATCGAGGAGTCCTACGAGAGCGTCGAAGCGATCGAAGCCGGTGATCGTGCCGGTATGCGCGAGGAGCTTGGTGATCTCCTTCTTCAAGTCGTATTCCACTCGCGCATCGCGCAGGACGACACGGACGATCCCTGGAACATCGACGATGTTGCTGACGGCATTACGCGCAAGCTGATCGCGCGCCATCCGCATGTCTTCGACAAGGCCGCAGATGACACGACCGCGGGCAAGAGTGCCGATGAGGTTGAAGCCGACTGGCATGCACTGAAAGCCAAGGAGAAGAACCGCGAGTCCGTCACTGACGGAATCCCAGCGAATCTTCCGGCCTTGCTTCGTGCCTCCAAGGTGCTCAGTCGCAGCACGCGGCTCGAGAACCCTGCGCCGGAGCTCGCCGCAATCGCGGCTGCCAACAGCGCCATGTCGGGAGTTGGCTCGAGTGATCAACTTGGCGATCTCTTGCTGGCACTCGTCTCCGTCGCACGCGAACGCGGCTGGGATGCCGAGGGTGCCTTGCGTGATGCAACGCGTAGACGCATTGCGGAGATCCGCGCGGCGGAAGGCCTGGCATGAACGAGCCAACGCGCCAGTTTCATGCGATCGCCAATGCGGTACTGGCCGAACTGCTCGCTGCTGATCCCGTTGCCGCGACCTGGCTTGGCGACCATTCGCATGACAGTGAACTGCCCGACCTGACCGACAGCGCCGTAGGTTCGCGCACCGCGCGAATCGACGATCACCTCACTGCTCTCGATGCAGTCGATGATGTCGAACTCGATGTAGCCGACTTCGTGGACCTCGAGATCCTTCGTTCCGCGCTGACGAAAGCCGCCTTCGATGAGACCGAGTTGCGCGAGCAGGCCTGGAATCCGATGGCCTGGAATCCGGGCACCTCACTTCATCTTCTGCTCTCGCGTGACTTTGCACCCCTCACCGATCGCCTCACCAGCGCGGTCGGACGACTGAGCGAAATCCCGCGTTTCCTCGCTGACGCTCGCGAGACCCTGCAGGAGATGCCGCAGATACATGTCGAGACCGCCATTGCTCAGTTCGCCGGCGCACGCGCTCTCATTGAGGGGCAACTTTCCCCGCTGCTCGCCGAGAACGGCATGCGTGGCGACCCCGTGGCGACAGCGATCACGGCCATTGATGACTTCACCGCGTGGCTCGGTGAGCAGCTTCCCGTGTCTCGCAAGAATCCGCGGCTAGGAGAGCGCCTTTACTCCGCGGTGCTCTGGCATCGACTCGATGACGGCACCACTCCAAGCTCACTCCTCGAGGATGCCCACGCAAATCTCGATCTCGTCAGCGAGCAAATCCGAGAAGTTGCCTGCGAGTATCTCGGAGATAGCGGCCGCGATGTCGTCGAGCGAGCGCTCGCACAGGTGGCCAGTGACTTCCCGGTTACCAATGACACTGTTCTCTCCCTGGTCGAGGCCGCCAACGATCGCTCGCGTGAATTCACCATCGCCCACGATCTCGTCTGGGTTCCCGACATCGACGTACGAGTTAGTGAAATGCCCGAGATCCATCGCGGCGTGGCTGTCGCCTATTGCGATGCACCTGGCCCGCTCGAGACCGCACCTGTGCCAACCTTCGTTGCGGTGTCTCCGACCCCTGCTGACTGGTCTCCAGAGCGCATCGACTCCTTCTACCGCGAGTACAACGGCGTGCAGCTGCACGACCTCACGATCCACGAGGCTTTCCCCGGTCACGTCTTGCAACTTGCGCATGCGCGTGCCCTTAAGGCTGCGTCATTCGTCCGTAAGTTCGGCATGAGTGGAGTCTTCGTTGAGGGTTGGGCAGTCTACGCCGAGCAACTGATGATCAATCGCGGCTACACGCCCGCCGATGATCCGCGCTCAGCTCTCGCCATTCGACTCCAGCAGCTAAAGATGCAGTTGCGCATGACTATCAACGCAATCCTCGATGTCGGCGTGCATGCCGGTGAGATGACCGAAGACGAAGGCTTCGCCCTCATGCGTGACCGCGGTTTCCAGGAGGAGGGCGAAGCAGTCGGCAAGTGGCGGCGTGCATTGCTTACCTCAGGTCAACTGCCGACCTACTTCGTCGGCTATAAGGCCGTCACCGACATCGCGAACGACCTCCGAGTTCTTCACTCCGACTGGAGCGACCGACAGGTGCATGACCTCATGCTCAGTCAGGGGTCGCCGGCACCGAGGCATCTGCGCACCCTGCTAGGCATCTAGCGGGATGGTCTCTGTCGAAAGAGAGAAGTTCTGATTGAGGTTCACTCTGTCCGGTGGTAGGCGCATACTTAGAGTATGCTTCGATTGCTGGTCACTGCAGTGGCCGTCAGTGTTCTCGCGAGCTTGAGCGTCTCGGAATCCCAGGCGGCGGTGAGCCAGGCCGCTGTCGGGCGTGCACCCTCCGCAGTCACGGCATCGGGTACGCCCCTGCAGATTCTTGCCAGCACGCCGGTAGTGCCATCCCTGCGCGTGGGTTATAAGTCCGGACTCTTTCCGAATCTCGCGTCAACAGTCAAGGACTCTCGGGGGTGCACTCTTCGTAACCAGATGCTCATCAAGCTGGCTGCACGAAAGCCGCGCGTGGGCGGCGGCTGCCGGCTTTCTGGCGGTCTTTGGCTCGCCGATTTCGGAAAGACCCGCATCACAACTTCTTCCAAGGTCCGACTCAGCAAACTCGTTCCTGACGTATATGTCTATGGGCAGGGTGCCGAGAATTGGTCAGCAGCGCAGCGGCGCGCATACACGACCTTTCCCGTACCGACCCGGGTATCGAAGTCAACCCGCTCGGCTCGGTCTCGGGCAGCGACCATCAATGAGCAGTACGCAGGCCCAGGGGCAGATTCCATCGTCGCGGCCTCGGCCGCCGGACAGTCATTCATGCAACGGGTTAATACCCTGCTGGTGAAGTCCTCAGACCCGACACAGGCGGATCTGGATGCCCTCAAGGCCAGCAACCCGGTCATGTTTGAAGGCTGGACAATCGGGACACTTCTCAATGCAAAGGCCTGGGGTATCAGTTTGACGCCCAGCCTGTTCGCCAACTTCCAGGTGACGCTGCGGCAATGCCAGCTAGTCGCTCGTTCAAAAGTTCGTGCACGCCCTACTGTGATCGCCCCCATCGCTGAGATACACAACCCTTGCACTGCCTCATACACGGTCACCGAAGTGGGCCAGGCTTTTCAGATTAATGCGATTCCTCAGATCGCCTCGACAGTGGCGGCTCAGGACTCCACCGTCCTGAATGAATACGGAACGCCGATGGGCGAGGCAGTGTCGAGATCACTCTTCGGCATTCACGCACCTGCGCATTGGGTGAGTGACTTCGACAGCGCAAACCCGACCGGAGCAGACGGGGCAATCGATCCTGCGACAATTCCTGATATCCCTGTCGGGTACACCCGGCTTTGGGACACCGAGACAACATGGGCCGACCTTGAGCCCACACGAGGAACTTTCGTCTGGCGCAAGATCGACAAGCAGATTCAATTGGCGCAGGCAGTCAATGCGCGAGTGATGCTGGTTCTCGGTAAAACTCCTGCTTGGGCTGGTGCGTCCGCACAGTCGATGCCGACTGACATCTCTGATTGGCGAACTTACGTCCGCACGGTGTGTCAGCGATATGGCGCGTCCATCTCCTCGTACGAAGTGTGGAATGAAGCGAATCTACAGACCTTCTGGACGGGCACTGCTGCCCAGATGGCTGACCTGACAAAGGCCGCCTTCGAGGAGATTCGCGGCTGTAATCCCAACGCCTTGGTCGTAGCTGCGAATACGACGAGCAGGGCCACGGGTTCCTTCGGCACCTTCTTCCCTGAGTACCTGCAGGAGCTCAAGACTCGTGGTTGGCCAGCGGATGCCTATTCAGTTCATTCCTACCCGTCGGCTTCAGGCGGTGCAGACGATCGGATCAAGGGCATTGGCCAGTTCCGAGCGGCCCTGGCGCTCTCGGGGGCACCGTTCACTACGGTCTTCGACACTGAGACCAACTACGGCCTCGCCGGATTGGGGGAGTCCAAGGTCGACATCGCCGGTGACAATGCGATGACGCTCCTTTCTCGGACCTACATCGATTCGGTCAGATATGGCTTCGGATCTACGTTCTGGTTTGTCTGGACCGCGCAGCCTGATAGCAAATTCGGAATTCAGCTCACCAAGCAAGCAGCGAATGAAAGACAGGCATGGATCGCCACCTATGACTGGTTGATCGGCGGGCGATTCCAGCGCTGCCTCGAGACAAGCAAGGAAATCACGGTCTGCCAATTCAGTAAGGGCAGCGAGAACTTCTCGATCATCTGGCATGGCGACGTGGGGACTGCTCCGGTGGCCACGGACCCCGGATACCTGACTGGGCTCGGTTCTCGTTCCTGCACTCTTCGTGGCGAGTGCCAGGCGCTGACTCAAGACGCATCCGTGACGGTTGGGTCGATGCCGATGCGTATTGATGGTCCGCCTTTGAGTCAGGGCCCGGATGCGAATCCCGACGCGGGGAAATCCAAATTCATCACCGTGGATTGCTTATCCGGTCGCGGAAGCCCGCTGTGGACCTTCTCTTGTACTGACTTCGGTTCTGTTCCAGTCGGTTCGTCTGCCATCTTGTCTGTTCTGGTAAGTAATCAGTCGGCGAAATCGCATACGCTCAATCTGCAGCCATTCGCCTCGGGGGCCGGTGGGAACGGTGCAGTGATACATACCCCGGCCGCTAATGAGTGCGGCTCGAAGCCGACCGGTGGGCGCGGAACCTGCATCCTGCATCTGACGTGGACTCCTGCGAATGTCGGACCGATGACTCCGTTCTCCCTTGTGGTTTGCAGTAGCAACAACGTGCTTCAGTGCTACCGCACCGCTGCCGCTAATGGCATTCGAGGCGAGGCCGTGGCCGCGCAGCCGTAGGGCGATACGTCGTGGGTCTTCTCACTTCGCATGGACACCCCATCCTCGGAAGTCCTGTGATTCGTGCTCTCTTGGGCTCCCCTAGGATTGGGGTATGGCTGCTATCGAATCCCTGATTGCCCGCGAAATCCTCGACTCCCGTGGCAACCCCACGGTTGAGGTGGAAATCCTTCTCGACGACGACACCGTCGCACGCGCTGCCGTGCCCTCGGGTGCCTCCACCGGCGCCTTCGAGGCCGCTGAGCGCCGCGATGGCGAGGCTCGTTACGGCGGAAAGGGCGTCCTGCTGGCCGTCGCTGCCGTCGAAGAGGAGATTGCCCCCGAGATCATCGGCTACGACGCCGCTGATCAGCGCCTCGTTGACCAAGCGATGATCGATCTCGACGGCACCCCGAATAAGTCGCGCCTCGGCGCGAACGCGATCCTCGGCGTCTCGCTCGCCGTCGCCAAGGCTGCTGCCCAGTCGGCCGGCCTGCCGCTCTTCCGTTACATCGGCGGCCCGAACGCCCACGTGCTGCCCGTGCCGATGATGAACATCCTCAACGGTGGTGCTCACGCTGATACAGGCGTCGACATCCAGGAGTTCATGATCGCCCCGATCGGCGCTCCCACCTTCCGAGAGGCTCTGCGCCAGGGCACCGAGGTGTACCACGCACTCAAGGCCGTGCTGAAGAAGAACGGCTATGCAACCGGACTCGGTGACGAGGGTGGCTTCGCCCCCGACCTGCCGAATAACCGTGCAGCGCTTGAGCTCATCGCGACCGCGGTTGCCTCAGCCGGCCTGACCCTTGGCAAGGACGTCGCACTTGCACTCGACGTCGCCTCGACTGAGTTCTACAAGGACGGTGCCTACGCATTCGAGGGTGCTGCTCGCTCAGCAGAGTGGATGACGGCCTACTACGAGGGCCTGCTCAACGACTTCCCGATGGTCTCGATTGAAGATCCATTGGCTGAGGATGACTGGGCCGGTTACGCCCACATCACCCAGGCGATCGGCGATCGCGTGCAGCTCGTCGGCGATGATCTCTTCGTCACCAATCCCGAGCGCCTGCAGCGCGGCATCGACTCCGACGTCGCAAACGCTCTTCTGGTGAAGGTCAACCAGATCGGCTCGCTGACCGAGACTCTCGACGCGGTCTCACTGGCCCAGCGCAATGGCTACCGCTGCATGATGAGCCACCGCTCGGGCGAGACCGAGGATGTCACCATCGCCGATCTCGCAGTCGCTACCGACTGCGGCCAGATCAAGACAGGCGCCCCGGCTCGCTCGGAGCGCGTCGCGAAGTACAACCAGCTGCTGCGCATCGAGGAAGAACTTGATGATGCAGGCCGTTACGCGGGTGCCAAGGCATTCCCGCGTTTCGCCGGCTGAACTTTCACCTCTTTCGTGTCACCATCGTCAGTATGAGCGCTCCCTCCGGTCTGCTCGACCCCCGTCGTAAGGGGTCGATCACTGGGCGCGCGCTCGTACTGGCGGTGGTGCTCGTCATTTTGGCCGTCACCTTGGCCGTGCCGATCAAGTCGTGGTTCGCCCAGCGGGCTCAGATTTCCGGCCTTGAAGCTGACGTCGCCGCCGCCCAGGCCCAGGTCGACTCCCTGAAACTGCAGAAGGAGCGCTGGGCTGACCCCGCCTTCGTTGCCGCCGAAGCTCGACGCCGCCTGCACTTCGTGCTTCCCGGCGAGGTCGGCTACGTGACCCTCGGAGTTGACGGCCAGCCCCTCGATGGCACTGGCCTCGGCGTCACGCCGAACCCGAGCTGGTACACCTCGCTTTACGGAGCCCTGCAGCAGGCTGACCGGGCTACCGGTGCCCAGTGACTCGTCGGTGTCGCCGGGCCTGAGCGCTGACGACACTGCGCGTATTGAACTGCAGCTTGGCCGCACTCCTCGCGGATCTGTCGATGTCGCGCATCGTTGCGAGTGCGGGTCACCGACCGTCGTGAAGACTCTTCCGCGCCTGCCCGATGGCACGCCTTTCCCCACAACGTATTACATGACGTGCCCGCGGCTTACTTCTGCAATCGGCACTCTTGAGAGCAGCGGCATGATGCGCGAGATGGAAGCAAGGCTCGGCACTGACGAGGAGCTCGCCATCGCGTATCGCGCAGCGCATGAGTCCTATCTCGAGACCCGTTACGCGATGGGGGATGTCGAGGAGATCCACGGCATCAGCGCAGGCGGAATGCCGGATCGAGTGAAGTGTCTGCACGTACTCGCTGCTCATGCGCTCGCAGCCGGCCCTGGCGTGAATCCCCTGGGTGACGAAGTGCTCGCGGCACTCGAGCCGTGGTGGCGCACCTCGCCGTGCGCGAAACTCGCATGACTCGCGTCGCCGCAATCGACTGCGGTACCAACGCACTTCGATTGCTGATCGCTGATATCGATGAAGCAGGGATGCTCACTGATGTCGTAAGACTGATGCGCACTGTGCGGCTTGGTGAAGGCGTTGATCGCACCGGTGAGTTCTCGGCGGCTGCACTCGAGCGCACCTTCGCGGTTTGCGAGGAATACGCATCGTTCATCGCGACACACAGTGTCGAACGCTCGCGATTCGTGGCAACGTCGGCAAGTCGCGACGTGTCGAACCGTGCGCAGTTTGTCGATGGTGTCGTCGCCCGCATGGGTATTGCACCGGAGGTAATTGAGGGAACTGAGGAAGCGGGGCTGTCCTATGAAGGTGCCACGCGATCACTCACCGGAGTAATCGCACCGGCACTTGTCGTTGACATCGGCGGGGGCTCGACTGAGTTCGTCCTCGGTGAGCAGTCGGTCAGCGTGAACATCGGATGCGTGCGCATGACTGAACGGCACCTGCATTCCGATCCACCGACCGAAGCCGAGATCGAACTCGTGCGTGCCGATCTTGCTGAGGCGATTGCGCGCGCGGCGGAGTCAGTTGATCTACGCGCCGCCGGGACTCTCGTGGGCGTAGCCGGAACTGTCACGACCGTGGCAGCCCGAGCCCTGGGGCTCAGCTCATACGACCCGCAGATCCTGCACGGCGCCATCATCGGGCGGGCTCCCCTTGAGCAGGCCATATCTGACCTGGTGGCCATGACTCGGGCCGAGCGGGCTGCCCTCCCGTACATGCACCCCGGCCGAGTCGATGTCATCGGCGGCGGGGCCCTCGTGCTGGGCGCCGTCATGGAGGCCGTGGGCCTCCCCACGCTGACTGTCTCCGAGTGCGACATCCTCGATGGCATCGCTTACAGGCTGGCTGCCGTAACAACCTGAATCAAGCCTGGCCCTTGCATGTAAACGGTTGTCGGTGCTCTAGCCTCCTCCCTAGACTCGGGGGCCGACCAAGGAGGAATCGTGGCCATCACCATCCGTGACGTCGCTGAGGCAGCAGGTGTCTCAACAGCGACGGTGTCACGCGCGCTGCGCGGGCTGCCGAATGTCGATGAGGCCACCCGTGCCCGAGTGCAGGCGATCGCTGCTGAGCTCGACTACGTGATCTCGCCGAGTGCCTCGCGCTTGGCCAGTGGCCGCACCGGGAGCATCGGCGTTATCACCCCCTACATCTCGCGTTGGTTCTTCTCCACCGTGCTCTCCGGCGTTGAGAGCGTTCTGCAGAACGCCGGCATGGATCTCTTGCTCATGAGCGTCTCCACCCCTGATTCGCAGCACCGCCTGCCTCCGGCTCCTCGCCTGCGTCGTCGTGTCGATGGCGTTCTCGCGATCGCCCTTCCGCCTGACGATCCTCAGCTCGATGAGGTCATCGACTTGGGGATGCCCACGAGTCTGATCGGCACCGCCAAGGAGGGCGTTCCCGGCGTGACCATCGATGACGTCCAGGCGGCCCGCACCGCAACGCAGCACCTGCTCAATCTCGGCCATACGCGCATTGGAGTGATCAGCGGTCATCCCATCGATGCGCCGTTCACCGCTGAGCATGATCGCTTCCGTGGTTACCGCGAGACCATGGAAGAAGCCGGACTCGACATCGATCCGCTGTTGGAGGCCTTCGGTTACTTCACTGTCGCCGGCGGTGAGCAGGCCATGACAGCACTGCTCACCCATCGCAATCGTCCGACTGCGGTTTTCGCGATGTCAGATGAGATGGCGTTCGGCGCCATGCGCGCCATGCGCGCACACGGACTCACCCCGGGCAAGGACATCTCCATCATCGGCATCGATAATCACGATCTCTCTGAGTTGCTTGATCTCACGACAGTCGCGCAGCCGGTGTTCGATCTGGGCCGTGTGGCTGCAGAGGCGCTTCTGGTACAGATTCGCTCCGGCAATGTCTCTGCCAAGCCGAACAGCTTCGTACTTCCGACTCAGTTGATCGTGCGCGGGTCGACGTCGCCGGTCGCGTGATGCGCCCTTGGTGGCATGCGGCGGCGATCTACCAGGTATACCCCCGTTCCTTTCGTGACGGGAACGCCGACGGCCTGGGTGATCTGCGTGGTGTTGAGGAGAAACTGCCCTACCTGAAAGCGCTCGGCGTCGACGCGATCTGGCTATCGCCGTTCTATCCCTCGCCGCAGCACGATTCTGGTTACGACGTCGCTGACCCGCGTGATGTTGACCCGATGTACGGAACCCTGGCTGATGCTCAGTCGATGATCGAGGCCGCACATGCGCAGGGCATCAAGGTGATTGTTGACGTGGTTCCCAATCATGCCTCTGTTGAGCACCGGTGGTTCCGTGAGGCGCTTGCTGCTGCGCCGGGTTCCGCAGCCCGCGCGCGCTTCCACTTCCGCGATGGTCGTGGTGAGGGCGGCACTCAGCCCCCGACAAACTGGATGAGCATGTTCGGCGGCTCTGCCTGGACTCGCGTTACTGAGCAAGACGGCACTCCAGGTCAGTGGTACCTCCACATCTTCGATTCCTCGCAGCCCGACTACAACTGGAGTAATCCCGAGGTTCGCGATGACTGGCTGACCACTATTGCCTTCTGGCTTGATCGCGGTGTTGATGGATTCCGCGTCGACGTGGCCTTGGGTCTCGCCAAGGACATGGACTACCCGGAGATCGATAATCCCGAAGGCCTCGTTCAGGCACTTCGTCTGGATCTCGACACCGATTCCGATGAGGTCAAGGCCATGCGCGCGAAGGTCACGAATTCTGCGATCTTCGATCGCGACGAACTGCAGGAGATCTACCGCGGCTGGCGCGAGGTGATGAATCGTTACTCGGGTGACCGAATGGCGGTGGCCGAGGCATGGGTAACTCCGGAGCGTGCGGCAATGTATGTCGGCGGCGATACGTTGCACCAGATTTTCAACTTCGAGTTTCTGTCGATTCCCTTCGATGCCTCGCGCATCTGCGCAGTCGTTCAGCGCACCCTCGATGAACTTGCCGTTGTGAAGGCCCCCGCAACTTGGGCCCTGTCGAATCACGACACCCCGCGCGTGGTCAGTCGCCTCGCGGCATCGGGCTTCGATGAGGAGACCGCCCGAACCGCGGCTCGCTCACTCGCCTTGATCGGGCATTGCCTGCCAGGCTCGATCTACGTGTATCAAGGCGAGGAGCTCGGCCTGCCTGATGCTCCGATTCCGGATTCGGCACGGCAGGACCCAGTCTGGTTCCGCACGAATGGTGAGCAACTAGGCCGTGATGCCGCACGAGTTCCGTTTCCGTGGTCGGGGAATCAACCGCCCTACGGATTCTCTGACTCGCCTGATGCCGTGACCTGGCTTCCGCAACCGGATGACTGGGCGAAGTTCACCGCCGAAGCTGAGGCTGAAAACCCCGATTCACCGTTGTCGCAGTACCGGGAGATGTTGCGACTGCGCCATGAGCTACCTACGTTCGCAGATCTCGACAACACCGCGATCGCGGAGGTGATGCCGGGTGTGGTGCGGGTAACGCGCGGCCCCGACTTCACCTGCCTGGTGAACTGCACGATCGAAGAGATTCAGGTAGCAGCTGGAGGACGCATCCTGGTGGCCAGCCACGAAAATGTGACAGCCGACCGAGGGTTGCTGACCCTGCCGCCGGCTGCCGGAGCCTGGCTCGTGAACGACAACCCGACAAGCTGACGTAGGTTTAATTTATGCGACGCACAGCGGTCAAGCTTTCTGACGGGCGCGAGTTGATCTATTTCGACGAGGAAGGTGCGGCGCGGCGTTCGGCTCATGATCGTCGCGGACTTGCTCCCGGTGAGACCCGCCAGGGGACAATGCGCCACGACCCACTGACCAATCAGTGGGTTACCGTCGCCGGACACCGGCAGTCACGAATCCATCTCCCTGTCGCAGCACTCTGTCCGCTCTGTCCGAGCTCGGAAGAGCACCTGTCCGAGATTCCTGAATCGGAATACCAGGTGGCGGTCTTCGAGAATCGTTTCCCTTCCTTCCTGGTCGCCGAGGCTGGCGCCGACCTGGTGGGGGAGCCTCACTGGAATGCGGAAGTGCCAGCTCATGGTCGTTGCGAGGTGGTGGCTTACACCGCGGATCATGATGGTTCGGTGGCCTCCTTGGATCCGGGGCGCATGCGGCTCGTGATGAGTGCCTGGATCGATCGAGTAAGAGAACTCTCGACACTCCCGGGAATTCGTTATGTCTTTGTGTTCGAGAATCGCGGTGCAGAGGTGGGCGTCACTCTGCACCATCCCCACGGCCAGATCTACGCATATCCCTTCGTGCCAGATGCAGTGGTGGAAAACCTACGCACAGCCAAGTCCTATCGCGCACGATCGGGCGGGTCTTTGCTGGACGCGGTTGTCGATCGCGAATGCGAGGATGGTCGGCGTGTCATCGTGGTGAATGAGTATTGGGTGGCGTTCGTCCCGTTCGCCGCTCGGTGGCCATACGAAGTGCAGATTCATCCGATCGCTCATCGGATCTCGCTCGATGAACTGACCGATAGTGAACAAGCATCATTCGCTGAACTGTTCCCGCGCCTTGTCCGCGCACTCGACTCGCTCTTTGACAGCCCCTTCCCTTACATGGCCGGCTGGACCCAGGCACCCACGCAAGGCTCGACCGAGGAGCTCGCCGACAGCAGGCTCTTCCTGAGACTGATTTCCAACCGGCGCGCGGCTGACAAGCTGAAGTACTTAGCAAGTTCGGAATCGCTCATGGGCGCCTACGTCAACGACATCAGTCCGGAGACGGCGGCGGAGCAGATACGCCGGGCCTGGGGAGAGACAACGTGACTGCCGCTGCTGAGTTCTTGCGTCGGAAGGGCGCTGACGACATAAGAGTTGCATTTGCACCGGGTCGCATCAATCTCATCGGAGAGCACACGGATTACAACGGCGGCTTCGTTCTGCCCGCTGCAATCAACTTGGGGGTAGTGACCGCAATAGCCCCGCGTGCCGAGCGCTCACTCGTCATGACTTCGCTCCAACAGCCTGAGGAGTCTGTCGAGGTCAACCTGGACGCACTCGTACCTGGCGCCCTCAGCGGTTGGTCTGCCTACGTAGCCGGGGCAGTGTGGGCGCTCTCCGAGGTGGTTGAGCTTTCGCGCGGTCTGGAGATCGTGATTGACGGCGATCTTCCGATGGGTGCGGGGCTCTCTTCCTCGGCTGCCGTTGAGTGTTCGGTGCTGCTCGCTACCTCGGCCATGGTCGGCGGTGATCTTCCGCGCAGGGAATTGGCTCGTCTTGCTCAATTAGCCGAGAACGTCTTCGTGGGCGTGCCCACCGGATCGATGGATCAAGTTGCCTCAATGATGGGAGAACCTGGCTGTGCGATCTTCTTCGATGTGCGCGATGAGATCATCACTCCGATCCCCTTGCTCACTGCGGAACGAGACCTCGCGTGGATAGTCATCGACACGCGAGCCGAACATGCTCTCGTTGACGGAGGCTATGCGAATCGCCGTGCTTCATGCGAGGAATCGGCAAGCATCCTGGGAGTGAGTTCGCTTCGCGAGATCATCGATGCGGACCAGGCAATCGGGTTGCTTCGAGCCGAGCGAGATTCAGAAGCCCTCGTTAGGAGAACCAGGCATGTGGTCACAGAGAATGCCCGCGTGCTCGAGGCCGTGAAGGCTCTCCACGCAGGAAACTTCTCGGCCATGGGTGCACTGATGACACAATCGCATGACTCGTTACGTGACGATTTCGAGGTCAGTTGTCTCGAACTCGATCTCGCTGTGGCGGCGAGCATGCGAGCGGGTGCTCTGGGTGCCCGCATGATGGGCGGCGGATTCGGTGGGTCGGCTATCGCCCTTATCGAGAAGGCCCATATCGGCGAGTTGAGCGAGCATGTAGCCGAGTCCTACCGCGACCACGGCCTGGAGCCGGCCAGGGTCATCGAGGTTGAGCCAGGCCCTGGGGCCAGGCTCCTCTCCATCAACTAGGACAGGCGCTTCTGGTCGCCCTCGGAATCGAAAATGTAGGTGCGCGCAGGCGACACCTTCACGATCGTGCCAATGGCGGGAGTTGCCTTGCCGCGTGCCACGAGGTCGACGGATTCGCCGCGATCGTTGGTTGCGGTGCCGTAGATGAATGTGTCGGCGCCAAGATTCTCGACGAGGGTGACGGTCATCTCGATGCCGTCATCAGCCAGGTGGAGATCCTCAGGACGGAAGCCGACGAGCACGCGATCACCTGCTGCACGTGAGAGTGCGTCGCGCTCGGCGAGCAAGGTGTGGTCCTTCATGGCAACGCCATCAGCCGTGATACCCGCGTTGATGAGGTTCATTGACGGCGAGCCGATGAAGGCTGCGACGAAGGCGTTGTTCGGCTCGTTGTAGAGCTCTGCGGGTGTGCCCACCTGCTGGAGAACACCGAGCTTGAGCACCGCGACACGATCACCCATAGTCATGGCCTCGACTTGATCGTGCGTCACGTAGAGAGTCGTGGTGCCCAGGCGCTTTTGCAGAGCTGCGATCTGGGTACGGGTCTGCACGCGCAGCTTCGCATCAAGGTTCGACAGCGGCTCGTCCATCAAGAACACCTGCGGCTCGCGCACGATTGCGCGGCCCATCGCCACGCGCTGGCGCTGGCCACCGGAGAGTGCCTTCGGCTTGCGCTCGAGGTATTCGGTGAGATCGAGCAGCTTGGCTGCCTCCTTCACACGGCGATCGATCTCGTCCTTGGACACCTTTGCGATCTTCAGTGCGAAGCCCATGTTCTCCGCGACCGACATGTGCGGGTACAGGGCGTAGTTCTGGAACACCATCGCGATATCGCGATCCTTCGCGGCGACGTGGGTGACATCGCGATCACCGATCAAGATCTTGCCTGCCGAGATCGGCTCGAGCCCGGCGAGCATCCGCAGGCTGGTCGACTTTCCGCAGCCCGAAGGGCCGACGAGAACAAGGAACTCGCCCTCGGCAATATCGAGGTTCAGATGGCTCACCGCGGGGGTGGTACCGCCCGGGTACATCAGGCTGACATCGTCGAACTTCACGGTCTGGCTCATGGGTATTCCCTCCACCGGCAGGAACGTGCCGGACGATCCGTTGTGGTGCCGATGAGCTCGGCAGTGGCACGGTAGCGCAAAAAGTAAACGCTGACATTGGATTGACGAATCAGCCTCAAAGTGCATGGACATCCGAATTTCCCCTAGCCCACCGATACCAAATCGTGATCGTTTACAGGGGGATTACTCACTCAGACCTGTTGTGCACCTGAGGAAATGGGTCCAGGATGACAGCGTTTACTTCGGGAATTCCGGTAGACCTTCGAGGATCCCCCTCGTCGGACATGAACGCTAGGAGAATCCATGAGCGCAACCATGCGTCGCCGTGGGGCTGCCCTCCTCGTCGGAGGTGTTGCAGCATCCATGCTGCTCGCCGCTTGCGGTGGTAGCAGCTCGTCGAGCGAGAGCACGGCAGCAGCATCCGCAGAGCCCGCAGCCTCCGTGGCCGCCGGCTGTGAGGCATACGCCGCCTACGGCAGCCAGCCCGGCACCAAGGTCACCGTCTTCACCTCGATCCTGCCGCCCGAGCAGCAGAAGTTCGAGGATGCCTGGAAGCAGTTCGAGAGCTGCACCGGCATCGACATCGTCTACGAAGGCAGCGATCAGTTCGAGGCACAGCTGCCCACCCGCATCGCCGGTGGCAACGCCCCTGACATCGCCTTCATCCCGCAGCCCGGTCTCCTGGCCAAGCTCGTCCAGGCCGGCGGCCCGGTCGCAGCACCCCAGTCCGTCGTTGACAACGTCGACAAGTACTGGAACCCGGCGTGGAAGAACTACGGCACCGTCGACGGCACCTTCTACGCCGCACCGCTGGGCTCGAACATGAAGTCTTTCGTGTGGTACTCGCCGAAGAAGTTCGCCGAGTGGGGCATCACCGTTCCCACCACGTGGGATGAGCTCTTCGCAGCTTCCGACAAGATCGCTAAGGCCGGCGTCAAGCCGTGGTGCGGTGGCATCGAGTCCGGTGGAGCAACCGGTTGGCCGGCAACTGACTGGCTCGAGCAGATCGTTCTGCGCCAGTCCGGTGGCGAGGTCTACGACAAGTGGGTCAACCACGAGATCACGTTCCAGTCGCCTGAGATCACCAAGGCCATGGACACCCTGGCTGCATGGATGAAGAACCCGGCTTACGTCAACGGCGGTTTCGGTGACGTCAAGACCATCGCGACCACCGCATTCCAGGATGCTGGCGGCCCGATCCTCAAGGGTGATTGCGCCATGCTCCAGCAGGCATCCTTCTACGCCAACTTCTGGGAGAACTTCAAGCCCGGAACCACCATTGCCGAAGATGGCGACGTGTTCGCCTTCTACCTGCCGGCAATTGACGACGCGGTTGCAGCCAATCCCGTCGTCGGTGGCGGCGAGTTCGTGACCGCATTCGCCGATCGTCCCGAGGTTGCTGCTGCGCAGACCTTCCTCTCGTCGGCAGAGTTCGCCACGGCCAAGGTCGCACTGGGCACCTGGGTGTCGGCAAACAGCGGCGTTCCGCTGGATACCTACTCCAACCCGATCGACAAGCTGTCGGCTCAGTACCTGACCGACCCGAACGGCACCTTCCGTTTCGATGCATCCGATCTCATGCCGGCAGCTGTCGGTGCGGGTGCGGAGTGGAAGGAACTGACCGCTTGGTTCGCCGAGGACAAGTCGACCAAGGACGTGCTCGCAGCCATTGACGCTGCATGGCCCGCTTCCTAGTCGGTTCGGTTTGCAGTAAGTGACTGAAAGCCGGGGTCTGAGGGGTGTAGACATCCCTCAGGCCCCGGTTCCACTTCCGGGCATGTGAAGGAGCAATAGCGGTGGATGAGCTCGTCAATGGTTTGAGCAAGGTAGGCAATGCGCTTGCAGCAGTCGCCATCGTGCTTGCCATCTTGCTCATCGTCTTCTTCCTGGCCTCCCGGGCGAAGGGCCGCGCACAAGGCCCCATTGCAGGTGTCGTATTTCTTGGCCCGGCCGTTCTCCTGCTGATCTACGGCCTTGTCGTTCCGGCCTTCCGCACCACCGCAGGCAGTTTTCAAGATGCGAACGGTAAAGAGTTTGTCGGTCTGGCGAACTTCGGCTGGATCTTCACCGCCCCGGGTAACTCGACTTTCCTGATTAACACCGTGCTGTGGATCATCATCGCGCCGGTGCTGTCTACGGCTCTTGGTCTTACCCTCGCGCTGCTTCTCGACCGGATGAAGCGCGAGTCAATCAGCAAGTCCCTGATCTTCATGCCGATGGCGATCTCCTTCGTGGGCGCGGGCATCATCTGGGGCCTGGTCTACGAATACCGCGACCCTGCGCAGCCCCAGGTCGGCCTACTTAGCCAGGTCGTGATGTGGCTTGGTGTCGATGACCCGCCGAATTGGCTGCTGTGGCAGCCATTCAACAACTTCCTGCTGATGATCATCATGATCTGGATCCAGGTGGGCTTTGCGATGGTCGTGCTCTCGGCGGCGATCAAGGCCATCCCCGGTGACGTCATCGAAGCCTCTGAACTCGATGGCGCCACTGGCTGGAAGCAGTTCAGCAAGGTCACCATTCCGATGATCCGCGGCACCTTGATCGTGGTTCTGACCACGATCATGATCGCTGTCCTGAAGATCTTTGACATCGTGCGCACGATGACGAATGGCAACTTCGGCACTCAGGTAGTGGCCAATGAGATGTACGCGCAATCCTTCGTGGCATTCGATGTCGGTCGCGGCAGTGCTCTTGCAGTCGTGCTCTTCCTTGGAGTGACTCCGATCATCATCTACAACGTCATTCAGTTGCGAAAGGAGCGTTCGGTCCGATGAGCGTAGAAGCGCACGAGTTCGTATCGATCCCCAGCAACTTGCCCGAGGAGACAATCCCTGAGGCCGCACGCCGTCGCCTGAGTAGCCCGTGGGCTTCTTTCGTGGTCATCGTCATCACCGTGCTCTGGACAATTCCGACCCTCGGCTTGCTCATCACCTCGATTCGTCCGAAGGAACAGGCACAGAATTCCGGTTGGTGGACCTTCTTCAGCGATCCGACGGCAACGCTGAGCAACTACTCGGAGGTTCTCACCGGCGGTGATGTCATTCCCGGCGGCATCACGCCCTACTTCTTCAACTCCATGGCCATTGCAATCCCGGCGACGATCTTCGCGCTGGTCATTGCCTGCATGGCCGCCTACGCACTTGCCTGGATCCCCTTCAAGGGTTCGACCTTCATCTTCTTTGCGATCTTCGCGCTTCAGGTGGTACCCCTGCAGATGGCCCTGCTGCCCCTTCTGCAGATGTTCAACAAGGGCTGGAGCCTCGGGCCGATCCCGATCTTCCCCGACCTGAACAAGGCAGGCTCCGCGCAGTCACTTTTCGCCGGCACGTACATCCCGCTGTGGATCGCACACACGATGTTCGCGCTTCCCATCGCGATCTTCCTGCTTCACAACTTCATCGGTCAGCTTCCCCGTGAGTTGATGGAAGCGGCACGTGTCGATGGCGCCAGCCACTTCCTGATCTTTCGCAAGCTCATTCTGCCGCTGTCGATCCCGGCGATTGCTTCCTTCGCGATCTTCGAGTTCCTCTGGGTCTGGAATGACCTGCTCGTGGCGCTCACCTTCGCCGGTGGCACACCAGATGTCGCGCCAGTGACCGCTTATTTGGCGAATATCAAGGGCACGTACGGGGCTCAGCTCCACCTGATCACGGCAGGTGCGTTCATCGCGATCGTGATCCCGCTCATCGTGTTCTTCGCGCTGCAGCGATTCTTCGTGCGGGGGCTCCTCGCCGGCTCCGTCAAGGGCTAGCGCGTGGAGATTCGCGAACCAGGTGACTTCGAGTTCGGAGTCGCTACCTCGGCGTGGCAGATCGAAGGCGATATCTCCGGTCGCGGGCGTTGCACCTGGGATGACTTCTCGGAAACACTGGGCAAGGTAATCGACGGCGCCACCGGCGCAACGGCTTGCGATCACGTGAATCGACTCGAAGAAGACCTCGATCTGTTGGCCTGGCTCGGTGTCGATGCGTATCGCTTCTCGATCAGTTGGCCTCGCGTAATGCCGCTGGGCACCGGTGCACTTTCGGAATCGGGCCTCGCGTTCTACGACCGTCTGGTTGACGGACTCATCGCGCGCGGAATTGCGCCCGTTGCCACGCTGTACCACTGGGATCTCCCCAGTCCGCTCGAAAACAATGGTGGTTGGGTCAACCGCGCCACCGCAGAGGCCTTTGCCGTGTACGCCGAGTCGATGGCCAAGCACTTCGAAGGTCGCATCACGCGCTGGGCAACCTTGAACGAGCCATGGTGCACCGCATTCCTCGGTTACTGCTCCGGCTACTTCGCGCCCGGTCGCACTGAGCCTGGTGCCTCACTTGAGGCGGCCTACAACCTGATCCTCGGACACGGCCTCGCTGTGGACCGCATGCGCGCCGTTGGCGCCACCAACGTCGGCATCGTCCTCAACCTCATCCCGATCGTGAGCGAATCGCCGTCGATGGATGCCGTGGCCGCACATGTCGACGGCCTGCAGAACCGAATCTTCCTCGACCTACTCGCAGGCCGCGGAGTCAGCGACGAGGTGCGCGCTTCGTGTGCATCCATCACCGACTGGGCTTTCGTGCGTGACGCCGACAATGCGATTCTCGGGACTCCGATCGACTGGATGGGCGTCAACTACTACACGGTGATGCGCGTGACGGAGCCGAAGGCGACTGGCTCCGGTGCCGTGGGCCAGGACTCCTCGATGTTTCCGGCATGTCCGCCGATGTCGTTCGCACCGCGCGGATTCCTTACCCAAATGGGTTGGGAGATCATCCCCGAAGGAATCGTCGAGGCACTTCGCATTGCCGAGCGCGGCCTTCCGGGAGTACCGCTGTGGATCTGCGAGAACGGGGTTGCGGTCGATGATGTCGTCGATGACTCCGGTGTGCATGACCCAATTCGCACCGCTTATCTGGCCGACCACATCAATGCCGTACTCGATGCCCGCCGCGCTGGCGTCGATGTTCGCGGCTACTTCGCGTGGAGCCTGATGGACAACCTGGAGTGGTCGTCGGGCTGGACCATGCAGTTCGGGATCGTGCGCGTTGACCCGGTCTCGTGCGAGCGCACCCCGAAGGACAGTGCTCATTGGTACCGAGGCCAACTGCTGGCTCGGAAGTCGTAGCCGCCACAAATCTCAGCCGCCTAGACTCTCACCATGCGCAATGTGACGATCCCGATCAACGGCTCTGAGGTCGACGGTTACCTGGCCCTGCCGGCCAGTGGTGCCGGGCCGGCCGTCATCGTGATCCAGGAGTGGTGGGGTCTCGTGCCGCACATCGTCGACGTGGCCGACCGCCTGGCGGCCGAGGGCTTCGTGGCCCTGGCGATCGATCACTACCGAGGCGCCCAGACCACCGAGCCCGACGAGGCCCAAAAGCTCATGCTCGGGCTGAACATTGCTCAGGTCACCCAGGATCTCGCCCAGGCGGCTCCGTGGCTGCTGGCCCGCCCTGAGGTGACCAGCGAGAAGGTCGGTGTCATCGGCTTTTGCATGGGCGGGGGCCTGGCGCTCCTCGCGCCAACGGTCAGCGATGACTTCTGCTGCGCCGTGGCGTTCTATCCGGCAATGCCCTGGCCCGATTACGCACCGGACTGGTCGCGTTATGCGGGCAAGGCGGCTCTCATTCATGCAGCCGAATCCGACGAGTCGTGGGCCGGAGCGCCGATCGCGGCTTACACCGCCGAGATCAACTCGCACGGCGGCACGGCAACTGTGGAGCGTTATCCCGACTCCGTCCATGCCTTCTTCAACGATGACCGTCCCGAGGTCTTCCAGCCTGCCAACGCCGCAGCGGCCTGGGCCACCACCCTGCCCTTCTTACGCGGCGACTGCTGCTGACCTGCGGCAGTCGGCCCCCGCGCACGCCCTTGTAGTCCAACTGGCAGAGACACCCGGCTTAAACCCGGCACAGTGTGGGTTCAAATCCCACCGAGGGCACTTTCCTGGAGGAACCGATTCCCCGCGGGTCATCGGTTGACACCATTGTTGAATGTCTACTTGCCGTCTAGAACCGGTTGGCGCGTCGACACCTTTCTTGACATCAAACCTTCCTTTCTGTGGGGAGTACTCTCGCCGCAGAGGTTTGCTTTGGGATCTGACTACGGGGGTTCGGATGTTTTGCACGGGGTGTGGCACGCAAGGCGCGGAGGGTGCGGCTTATTGCGGTAAGTGTGGGGCGAGTCTCGGCGGCGAGGTTGTTGTCCGTGAGCCCGTCGTCATTAACGGTCGTACTTACAAGCCGGGTACCGGGCAATTTGAGGGTTTGTATGCCGCGGATGGTCGCGGGTGGGTGCGAATTGAGAACGGCAGAATTACGAAAGGTTGGGGGGCCGCGGACGGTGGCGGGCAGCGTTCCACGGGGCGAACCATTGGCGGGATTATTTGCGTCCTAGTCGCGCTTTATGCCGGATGGACGGGAGTGAACGCGTTCATAGGATTTAGCGAACTAGAAGCCGAGGGCAACACATTTGCGGGTGCGCTTGTGCTTGTTGGTTTGGGTGCGTTTGTGGTGTCAGCGGCGTTTGGCGTGTGGGGCATTGTTTTGCTCTCCCGTAAATAGCCGCGTTCACCAGCAGTGCTCGAACCATTCGGCGAAGTGAGGGCGCTCGGGTCCGAGCGTCGTATCGAACCCGTGGCCGGGGTGCACCCAAGTCTGCACCGATTGGCAGAAGGAGGTGCTGACGACACCTTCGTGCAGAGCTTCGAACTCCGGTTTCGAGAGAGTTCGCCTGCGTCCCTCACTAATAATCAACAGTAATATTCGTCCCCCCCACGAGACGAAGAAGTGGGGGGGGGAGCGCACGAGTAAACCTGACTTTCGAGGGTTCCGTCTATGTTTCGTGACGCCTTCGCTTGACCGCTGCCGATCATGTAAGCCTTGGTCACCCCTTTCGTTCCTAGTGTGATTTGACCTTGGCTGTCGCGTGAACGTAGAACGTATGTATTAGAGGATGTGCGCACTAGAAAGACGGCCTCGGGCTTTGTCCACCCGGTACCGGTTGCGAGTTCCGATTTACACTTTTCGATGTTGTTAGTGCAGTCGCGAAAACGTTGAGTTCCGATGAAAGCACTCCCATTATTCTTCAGTATCGTCAAGTGATAAAGCACGGTCGAGGGTTTCTCCCCGTTAAACCCCTCCATAAACACGAAGCGTTGACCGGAGATTTTCGGCGTGGGCTTGGCAGTGTCAGCGGCGTGGGCTGTTCCACTCAAGAGAGTGACTGACAGGCCCAGAGTGAGAACGAGTGAGGCCGCGGGGGCAATCTTCTTGGACTTTTTCACAAGTCAACATTAACGCGGCTGTGGGCGGGAGCTCGTCGGTTCGGTCCTCGGCTGCTTCCTGCGGTGACCGAACCGATTTAACTCGTCGACCGTAATTTTGGCGGCAATCTCCCCTAGGCACGTAGCTACGTCGGTGGACGGATCGGGGTCGTCCCCCTCACGAATGACACATCCACGGATGGTTCGGGACGGTCCAGGACGACTGGGCACAGTGTGGGTTCAAATCCCACCGAGGGCACCATGAAAATCCCATCCCGGCAGGTTTGACTCGCTCCAAATATGGGTACATTTGCCCCATGGCAGACACCGGTCGTTACAAGCAGTCCAATAACCCGATCCTCTCCAAGTACGAGAAGGTCGACGCCGACAAGGATTTCTCGGCGATCATCGCCAATGCGGGTCTGGGCGAGGCCAAGGTCACGCTCAATGACGTCATCGTCAAGACCGCGATCATGTTCGGGCTCACGGTCGTGTTCGCCGTGGTCGGCTGGAGCGTCGCAGAGTCGATGCCTTACGTCTGGATCGGCGCGGCCATCGTCGGCATGGTTCTCGGCCTGATCAATGCCTTCAAGAAGAAGATCTCTGTCCCGCTGATGCTGCTCTACTCAGTGGCCGAAGGCCTGATGCTCGGTGGCATCAGCAAGTGGTACAACGACTACGCCGTCGCCCAGAATTACCAAGGCCTCGTTCTTCAGGCTGTGATCGGCACGATGACCGCTTTCGGCGTCATGCTCTTCTTGTACGCCACGGGCATCGTCAAGGTCGGCAGCAAGTTCAAGAAGGTCATGCTTGCTGCCCTCATCAGCTACGCGCTGATCGGACTCGTCTCTCTCGTGGCCGCGCTCTTCGGAGTCGGTGGCGGATGGGGTTTCTACGGAGTCAGCGGTATTGGCTTGTTGCTCTGCGCGGCCGGCGTGCTGCTCGCCTCGTTCACACTTCTACTCGACTTCGATGCGATCAAGCAGGGCATCGCGATGGGCCTGCCGGAGAAGGAATCGTGGCGAATGGCCTTCGGCCTCGAGCTCACCCTGATCTGGCTTTACCTCGAGATCCTGCGATTGCTGGCGATTGTGGCCGGACGCAACTAGTTCACGTACACACCTCGAAAGGCGCTGCTACGGCAGCGCCTTTCGCATGTCGACAAGTTGTTCGTGGGCCAAAGTAATGACTATGGAATCACCAACAGCGGCAAGTTCCATTCCGAGCACCTGAAGTTGATCAGGGAGTGCATGGTCGCCCAGCCGCGGAAGCGCTGTCGAGCCTGCGAGACCTGAGCCAGCCTCGTGAGCGAGATCTGCGAAGGTGCCACAGAGCCCGAACACCTGATCGGAGCAACTGGCCAGGCGAGTGAGCGGCATCGTGCGGATGCGCTCGACCACCCGAGCTAACTCGCGTTCGTACTCGTCGGCTAGGTCAGCGTCACTCATGCTGAGAATGCTGGCAGCGCAAGACCCGTATTTGCATGGCAGCGGTAGCCGTTCGGGCGCTTGTAGAGGTACTGCTGGTGGTAGTCCTCGGCGAAGTAGTACGTGTGGTCAGCGGCGTCCTGGATGGTTGTCGTGATTGCCGGATAACCACGCTGCGCAATGACCTCTGCATAGGCGTCGCGGGTGAGCTCGGCCATCGCCTTTTGCTCAGGCGTCGTGTAGAAGATCGCACTGCGGTACTGCGTGCCCTGGTCGTTGCCCTGGCGGTAGCCCTGGGTGGGGTCGTGGTTCTCCCAGAAGACCTTGAGGATGTCGTAATCACTGATCACGGCAGGGTCGTAGGTGACACTCGCGGTCTCGGTATGCCCGGTCATGCCGGTGCAGACTTCCTCGTAGCTCGGATTGCCCGAGTAACCGCCCATGTAGCCGACGCTGGTGGAGACCACGCCTGGCAGGCGCCAGTAGATCTCCTCGGCGCCCCAAAAGCAGCCCATGGCGAGGTAGATGCGGACGGTGCCATCGGCCCACGGGCCAACGAGTGAGGATCCGAGTACTGCGTGCTGCTCGGGAATCGTGAACCAGGCCTCAGCGCGGCCGGGCAGTGCCTTATCCGGAGGAACCATGCTCTTTGACATGTGACCACTGTAAATCCGATGTCGTCCTGCGGCGAGGGCGACGCCGAAGCGCTGGAGGAAGGAGCGCTTCATGCACTCGTTCCCAGGCAGAACCAGATCACGCAGGCTGCGCCTTCTTCAAGGTTTCGGGCATTGCCACCACCACGAGCAGGCTCACCAGGCATAGGGCAGTTGCCGCAATGAAGGCCCAGTCGAAATCGAGGAGGTCTACGAGTAGTCCTGCGACGAGCGGACCGATGACGATGCCGAGATCGGACATCATCTGGAAGGTCGAGACCACGATGCCGCCACGCTTTCCGCCGACGATGTCACCGACAACGGCCGCAGGAGCTGAACTGAGGAATGCTGATCCGGCTCCTTGGGTGCCCAGTGCGACCAGGAACAGGACTAATCCCACGATGCTCGCGGTGCCGAGCGCATTCGCGGCGTAGTCAGAGATGCTGATGACGAGCATTCCGGCCGCAAGTGCGATTGACCCGATGATGAGTGCTTTCCGTCGGCCCTGCGTGTCAGCCATACGACCGGCGGGCAGCAGCAGCACCGCTTGTATTGCTGCGGCGACCAGGAAGCCGATTCCCGACCACGTGGCACCGCGTTTAAGCCCCTCGGTCACGAAGAGGGGAACGATGGCCATCCGCAATCCAAGTGTCACGAAGCCGGTAATGAAGTTGACGCTGATCGCGGCACGATAGGCCGGATGTCGAAGAGCATCACCGAGAGTCTCGAGCGCCGCGGACTCTCCATGGGAGACCGCTTCTTCCTTTTCGTGGAGTTTCGACGGCGAAAGGAAGACGAGTGTGACGACTGCGGCAATTCCGAGCGTTGCGGAGTAGACGAAGAAAGGAGCGCGAATGGAGAAAGCGACAACCAGCCCGCCGACGAGCGGCCCAGCGATTCCGCCGAAGAGAAATCCGCTCTGGTAGGCGCTCGTGGCGCGCCCTCGCTGATCTGCGCTGACCGTGCGCAGCAGCAGCGATAGCGCCGAGACGGTGAACATCGTCGAGCCCAGGCCGCCGATGCCACGGAGCACAATGAGTTGGACAAAGGTTTGCGAGAAGCCGGCAGCAAGGCTCGACACCGACACGATGATGAGGCCAGTCGCGAGAACTGAGCGTTCGCTGAATCGGTTGACCATGGCTCCGGCGGCCGGTGAGCTGATGAAGCGCACCAGAGCGAAGACGGAAATGACCGAGCTCGCGGCCATCGTCGAGACTCCGAAACTTCGCGCGAAGACCGGAATTGCCGGGGCCAGGATGCCAAAGCCGAGTGCCACGCAGAAGGCCACGGCGGTGATGACGCCCACCTCGACGGGCAGGCCCTTCAATAACGGGGTACGGCCGAGTGCGTGACCAATCCTGCGCACGCACTCACCTCCGAATCAGCCCCCTGACAGTCCCTCAGCCTATCCTTCGAGGCGTGACCGATCGCCTGCGCTCAGCTGTCTACTCAGCGGAGGATCAGTGGTCAGAGGCCATGAATCGCGGTGGCAAGGTCGACTTTCATGGCTCATCCATCGAGGTGCCGGTTCAACGTCGATTCGGTGATCTCGACGCCATCGAGACGTACCTCCACTGGGTGACGCAGCTTCCATGCGTGCTCGAAACATTCGGTCAAATCGCGCCTGTGGCGGTGCGTGCCCGCAAGGGCCAGGCGAAGGCGCATTACGAGCCGGCCGAGCGCGTGATTGCCATTCCACTCGATACGGCATGGGCTGCACGTGAGTCAGTCGTACTTCACGAGCTCGCACACCACATCGTGATGAGTCGTGATAGCACGAATGAGCCGGCACACGGTGCGGCGTTCACGGTCACGATGTGCTCGCTCGTCGAATGCGTGCTTGGCCCCGAGGCGGCGCTCATGCTGCGCACCTCGTACGCAGGCCTTGATCTACCCACGGTGATGCCATGAATCTTGATCGCATCGCCGCGTTATTGGCGAAGGCCGAGCGAACCGACAACGAGGCCGAGGCCGAGGCGTATCTCATGAAGGCGCAGGCACTCGCGACAGCGGCGAGCGTCGATTTGGCCTTCGCACGCGCCCGCACCTTGCGTAAGGAAGCACGCCAGAGCCCGGAGTCACGCACACGCACCATCGGCGAAAAGGGCAAGCGCGCCAACGTTCATCTCGTCTCTTTGTTCGTCACTATCGCGCACGTCAACGATGCTCATGTTGACGTCGCGTCGAACAGCACCTTCGTGATCGTCTACGGAATGCCCGGCGATCTAGATGCGATCGAGGCGCTCTACGCATCTGTCGCAGTGCAGATGACCTCGAGTGCACAGACCTGGCTCTCCACCGGAAGTTGGAAGGGCGAGACCTACGTATCGTCCACGCGCACGATGGGCGGCCTGCGGAGGTTGCGAAAGCCGCACACTGCGCAGACAGCACGCGCGTCCTTCTATCGTGCCTATGTCGATCGCATTGGTGAGCGAATGGAGCAGGCCAAGGCCGAAGTCGTGGCCGAAGTCGCAAGCACCGTCGTCGAGGGCGCAGGCACTGGCGCCTTGGTGCTTCGCGAGAAGTCCGCTGAAGTGAAGGCCTTTCATCGACGCGAATCGGCCGCGAGTGGTACCTGGGGCGGTTACTCGGGGGGAGTGCGTGCCGATAAGGGCGCGGCCTCGCAGGCCGGACGAGCCGCGGCGTCGCGAGCGCGGCTCGGTGGCCAGCGCGAGATCGGCGGCAAGGGCGAACTTCGCTCCTGAACCAGGCTCAGTCGATGCCAGTGGGGCCATGATTGGATGAAGGCATGACACGAGACCTTGCCGTCCATGCCGAGGGGCTTGTACGCACATTCGGTGACGTACGTGCCCTCGATGGCATCGATCTGACCGTCGAGCGCGGGCAGGTGGTCGGCCTGCTCGGCCCCAACGGTGCCGGCAAGACCACGACGGTGCGCATCCTGTCGACCCTGCTGGCTCCGACCGCCGGTCGCGCGACTGTGGCCGGATTCGATGTCGTGAAGCAGGCTGATGAAGTGCGCCGTTCGATCGGACTCACCGGGCAGTACGCCGCGATCGACGAGTACCTCACCGGTCGCGAGAACCTTCGCATGTTCGGCGGGCTCTACCACCTGAGCCCGAAGTACGTGAAGGAGCGATCCGAGGAGCTCCTCGATTGGTTCGACCTCTCCGATGCCGCTGATCGACCCGCGAAGACCTATTCGGGTGGCATGCGCCGTCGTCTCGATCTTGCAGCAAGCCTGGTTGCCCAGCCGTCGATCCTGTTCCTCGATGAGCCCACGACCGGCCTCGATCCGCGTTCGCGCCTTGGCCTGTGGGATGTCATCAACAACCTGGTAGCGCAGGGCACCACGGTCCTGCTCACTACGCAGTACCTGGAAGAAGCCGATCAACTCGCTCAGGACATCGTGGTCATCGACCAAGGTCGCGTGATCGCACATGGCACCTCAGAGGAGTTGAAGGACCAGATCGGCGGCGATCGAATCGAGATTCATGTCACCGACTCATCGCGCATCGACGACGCGGTGCGAGCCGTGCGTTCAGTGAGCACCGGCGAGCCGCTGGTGGAGGATTCACGAGTCTCCGCCCCGGTCACCGGTGGCTCCACTGTGCTGGTCGCTGCGATCCGCGCACTTGATGCCGATGGCATCGAGGTCTCCGACCTCGTCCTGCGTCGTCCGACTCTCGATGACGTCTTCATGTCGCTCACCGGACATGCGGCCGAGGAGGCCACCACCGCAACACCGCCCAAGAAGGGCCGTCGAGGCCGAGGGAGTAAGTAATGGCAACGCTGAGCATGGGTAAGCCGCAGATGATGCGCCGACCGCTACTGGGCTGGACCATCCACGATGGTCTAGTCGTCGCACGTCGCAATCTGATCCAGACCGTGCGCATCCCGGAGATGCTTTTCTTCTCGCTCGTGCAGCCAGTGATCTTCGTGCTGCTTTTTGCGTACGTCTTCGGCGGTGCTATTCCGATCCCCGGCGATGCCGGCGCCGATGCGTACCGCAACTACTTGATGCCTGGCATCTTCGGCCAGACCGTTGCCTTCGCAGCGGCTGCCAGCACGGTTGGTCTTGCCGAAGATATGCACAAGGGCATCATCGATCGCTTCCGCGCCCTTCCGATGTCTCCACCGGCGGTTCTCGTTGGTCGCACCCTCGCCGACGCGGTGCGGCAGATCCTGGTTCTTGCCGTGCTGAGCATCACCGGCTTCATCGTCGGCTGGCGCATCAGTAACGGGCTTCTGCCCGCAATCGGCGCATATGCGCTGCTGCTGCTCTTTGCCTACACGGTGGCGTGGATTGGCTCATGGATCGGCCTGCACATGCCGAATCCAGAAACTGCGAATACTGCAGGACTGGCATGGCTTTTCCCGCTGACTTTCTTGTCGAATGCCTTCGTCCCGATCTCATCGATGCCGACTTGGTTGCAGGCTTTCGCGGCGTATAACCCGGTATCGACAGTGGTGCTAGCTTCACGTGAGCTATTCGGTAATCCGACAGGCATCCAGCCTGACTACTGGCCTCTGCAGCATGCATCGCTCTACACCCTGATCTCGTGCGCAGTGTTGATCGCGATATTCGCGACGCTCGCCGTGCGCAAGTACACCCGCACGACTAGTCGTTAGTCGGCGCGCACTTTCGTGCGCACCAGCGGCCGTTAGTGCGCGTACGCCTCGACCTTGAGCACTTCGACCTCCATGGTCTTGCCGTTGGCGAGCTCGTACGAGCTTGATTCGCCCACGCGCTTGCCAAGTACGGCCTGACCGAGCGGCGAGGTCGGAGAGTAGACGTCGATCGAGGCGGTTGCGGCCTCCTCGCGTGATGCGAGCAGGAAGGTCATCTCTTCGTCGAGTGCGACGATGCGGACGGTGACGACCTTGCCCTGAGCGACCTCGTCGTCGGCGGCATCAGGAACACCAACCTTGGAGTTCTCGAGCAGGTGCTTGAGCACGCGGATACGAGCCTCGTTCTTGCCCTGCTCCTCGCGGGCGGCGTGATAGCCGCCGTTCTCCTTGAGGTCGCCTTCATCGCGAGCCAGGGAAATACGCGTGGTGATCTCCAGGCGCAGCGGCCCCTCGCGGTCGGCAAGTTCTGCCTGTAGACCGTCGAATGCCTCCTGGGTCAGCCAGGTCACGTCAGTGCTCATGGTCCACAAGGGTAATGCAGGAGCGGGAATGCCTCACTTCTACTGCGGAGGAGCGACCCCGGGCGGGAAGTTCGGGGGCGAGACATTGGGCTCTGCGCCGCTCGCGCAACCGAGAACCTCGACGGCAAAGGCGGGGGCCAATGTGGTCAGGGAATACGGAACGCGGACGTAACCCTCACTCGCCGGAATCTGCACCTGGCTGTATCCCACGTCAATGTGCTTCTCGTCCTGGGCACGAATGACGCAGATGGCGGCATCCTTCGAGGGATTGAGTACCTCGAATTCCAGGTCGACCTGTTCGGGCGAGGTCACTGTCCAGGTCAGCAGGCGAAACTGCACCGACTCTCGGCCCAGGTTGAACGTGGCCCAGGCGACAGCTGCGAGGAAGAGGCCAATAACGATGACCACCAGGCTGATCGTGCGCCAGTTGCTGCGATCCATGCCATAGCGAGCCCGCATCTGGGGGCTGAGCTGATTGGCACGGTAGGGGCTGGGCATGGGTCCTCATCTCGGGCGTCCCCGCTGGGGTCGCGTGGCGGCGATGGTGTGCTCTTGGGAGACTAGCGGGGTGACCTCCGCCCTGCGCCTGATGGCCGTGCATGCGCACCCTGACGACGAGTCGAGCAAGGGTGCCGCCACTACTGCGATGTACGTCGAGCAGGGCATCGAGGTCATGGTCGTCACCTGCACCGGAGGTGAGCGCGGTGACGTGCTCAACCCGCGGGCCCAGGCCGCGGTTGACGAACTGGGTCTAGAGGAGGTTCGGCGCCGCGAGATGGCCGATGCGGCGGCAATCCTCGGCATCAGCCACGCATGGCTGGGCTTTCCCGATTCCGGTTACCCCGAGGGGGACCCGCTGCCTCCGTTACCGGCCGGCTGCTTCGCCGATCTGCCGCTTGCCGAGGTCACACCCTCTCTTGTCCGCCACATCCGTGAGTTTCGTCCGCAGGTCATCACCACGTATGACGAGAACGGCGGATATCCGCATCCCGATCACGTGCGTACGCACGAGATCACGATGAGTGCAGTCGATGCGGCTGCTGATGCGTCATACCTGCCCGAGCTCGGTGCACCGTGGCAGGTGCAGAAGATCTACTACAACCAGCAGTTCACCAAGGCCCGAGTCACTGCGTTGCATCTCGCGATGATCGACGAGGATCTCGAGTCGCCGTATCACGAGTGGATCAAGAACTGGGATGAACGACCTGATGCCGCTTCCCGGATCACTACTCGCATCGATGCGTCCGCGTGGTTCGAGGTGCGCGATCGCGCTCTCATGGCGCATGCCACTCAAATTGATCCCGATGGGCAATGGTTTGCCGTGCCCATGACCCTTCAGAAGTCGGTATGGCCAACTGAGGATTTCGAGCTTGCCCGCTCCTTGGTGGAGACTGATATTCCCGAGACCGATCTGTTCGCAGGACTGAGGTAACAATGATCTACGCCGATGCCACCGATGACCTCAACTCCGTTATCGACGGTGCAGGTCCGCTCGCCGGTCTTTTCTTCCTGCTTCTCGGTATCGCGGTCTTCATCATCTGGAAGTCGATGAACAAGCAACTGAAGAAGATCGACTCGAACCTGCCCCCTGGTCGCGCCGACCTGCGCCGTCAGGCTGATGAGCGTTATACGGAGCAAGCAGAAGAACGCGGCGAAGAGGAAGCTGAAGTTCAAGCAGAAGCGGCTCAGGAGCCCAAGCCTGCTGATGGCTAGTCGCATGCTGCGTCTCGCCTTCACCCCGCGCTGGATCGCGCTGGGAGTTCTCGCCATCGTTCTTATTGTCGGTTGCACGTTGCTCGGACGCTGGCAGTGGGAGCGCACTCAAGACATCCTCGCTGCGGAGCGCGCTGCGCAAGGTGCACCGATCTCGGTGACTGAGGTGTCGGCCCCTGGGGTCGAGATCGAGGGTGCAGACATCGGACGTCAGATTGTGGCGACCGGCACGTATCTCGCCGATCAGCAGGTGGCCGTGACTAACCGGATCTACAAGGACGCCACTGGCATCTGGGTAGTGACTCCCTTGCAGCTTGCTGATGGCTCTGTGGTCGCGGTTAACCGTGGCTGGCTGCCCGATGCGGAGGCTGCCGGCTTCACACCGCCGACGGGTCAGGTGACCGTGCAAGGCACCTACACGCCGGACGAAACTTTCTACGCTGATGCCCAGGCCACGCAGGGCACTGTTGCCGCGATTTCCGGAACGGCACTCGGCACTCGTTGGAATCTGCCGACCCGTGCCGGATACCTCAACCTGGTGACTCAGAGTCCGAGTTCCGCCCAGGCGCCGACTCCGGTTCCCGCCACCGTGCAGACCTCCGACGTCGCCTTCCCGCTGCAGAACTTCGGCTACGCCTTCCAGTGGTGGATCTTCGCGCTCTTCGTCGTATTCGCCTACGTGCGCTGGCTCCGACTCGATGCCCGACCCACGGTGGACTCGAATGAGGCGGATTCCACTACGGTTTCCTCATCATGATTACAGTCATCGGCGAAGCCCTGGTCGACATCATCGTCGACCCCACAGGCAACGTGACCTCTGTTGTCGGCGGGGCACCGCTCAACACGGCTCGCACCTGTGCGCGCCTTGGCATCGACACCACGTTCCTCGGCGGAGTTTCCACCGATGCCTTTGGCGGTCGCATCATGCGACTGCTCTCCGACGACGGGGTGACCTACGCACTTGGTGCTCAGGTGCACGAGCCCACCACCTTGGCGATCGCACAGATCGACGAGCACGGCGCTGCCACCTACCGTTTCATGATGGAAGGCACCTCGGCCGCCGCCGTGACTCCCGACCAGGCGCTCGCCGCCGTCGGCGCTGACTGCCGTGTCGTGCACGCGGGCACCTTGGGTCTGGTTCTGCAGCCGCTGGCCGATGCCACGCGCGCTGTCGTTGCGGCGTCACCCGATGACCGCATCGTGATGATCGACCCGAACTGCCGTCCGAGTGTCATGACGACCTCCGATGTATTCCGCTCGACTCTCGATTCCGTGCTGGGCCGCGCTGACATCGTGAAGGTCAGCGGTGACGATCTCGAATTCATGTTCCCGGGTGTTGACCTGGTCGAGGCAGCGCGCACGCTGCACAAGCTAAGCGGTGCCGTGATTTTGTTTACTGACGGCGCGAAAGCGGTGCGCGTCCTGAACGGCGCCGACGAGATCGTGCTCGATGTTCCCAAGGTTCCTGTCGTCGACACGGTGGGCGCGGGGGATTCCTTCAGTGGCGGCTTCCTCGCCGAGTGGATGCATCGTGGCCTCACTCGCTCTGACATCCGTGACACCGACAAGGTCGTCAGCGCGGCTCGGTACGGCATTGCCGTCGCCGGCATCACCTGCCAACGTCCGGGCGCGGATCCGCCGCGCACCGGCGAGGTTCCGGGCTACTAGGCTCGTGAGCATGCAGAAGCTTCGCGGAGCAGCCCTTCGTTTCCGGATCATGGCCTGGGTCACGGGCGTCGTGCTCGCCACGGCCTTTGTCTGGCTGGTGCTCGGCCGACTGTTCTGGGATTACGGCAATCCTGAGGCACGCCCTGCCCTCTACGGCTACCTCTGGATCGCGCACGGCTGGCTCTACTTCATCTACTTGATCGTGGGCGTCGATCTCGCATTCCGCATGCGTTACGGAGTTCTCAAGACGGTGGGCATCCTGCTTGCGGGCACCATTCCGTTCATGTCATTCGTTGCTGATCGCGTGACTCATCGCGATGTCATGGCGCGCATTGATGCAGCCGAGGCGCTGTAACTCCTGATTGTGCCTAGGTCAGCGACCAGTCGACTGGCTCGCCGCCGAGATCTTCCAGGTACTCGTTCGCCTGGCTGAACGGCTTTGAGCCGAAGAATCCACGATCAGCCGACATCGGGCTGGGATGCGCACTGATGATCAGTGGCACGTCAGGCAACGCTGTCTCAAGACTTTGCGCGTCCTTGCCCCACAGAATTGCCACGAGTGGCTCGTCATCTCGGGCGACAAGTCCGGCGATTGCCGCATCAGTGATGCGCTCCCAGCCGATGCCGCGATGACTGCCCGGTTCACCCGAACGCACGGTGAGCACCCTGTTCAGTAGCAGCACTCCCTGCTCAGCCCACGGTGAGAGATCGCCGTTGGCCGGTCGCGAGATGCCGAGATCGGACTCGAGTTCCTTGTAGATGTTCTGCAAGCTGCGGGGGATCGGTCGCACGTCGGGAGCGACGGAGAATGAGAGGCCGACGGCGTGACCGGGGGTCGGGTACGGATCCTGGCCGACGATCAGAACTCGAATGTCGGGCAGCGGCTGGGTAAAGGCTCGAAGGATGTTGTTCCCGGCCGGGAACCAGGCTTGTCCTGCAGCGGATTCTTCTCGCAGGAATTCCCCGATTGCGGTCAAAGTCTCGCGCTCATGCTCGAGCACAGGCACCCACGTGGGATGTACGAGCTCTTCAAGAGACTTGGCCACGACCGAAGATTAGTGCTCCCACATGAGTAATCTGAGTTCATGCCGTACCCCGCTGACCACCAAGACAGATGGCGTCAGCGCATTCGCCCGATTGACGCGACAACGCGACTGCCGCTTAAGCGCCTGATTCCGTTGGTACTCGTCGAAACGGCGGGCATGGGATTGCTCTTTGCCATCTATACGACACTCGACATGGGGCGCACTCCGCTTGCGCCGCTGATCATTCCACCGATTGTGTCGTTCGCACTCGTGTTTGCCACGGCGCATTCCCCGGCATCGCGCCCATTGCGAGTGATCGCGGCCTACGTTGTTGCCGGTTTCTTCGGGCTGGGCATGGCCTGTGTGCCTGGCCACCGTCTCTTGAATGCCATCATCGCCGCGCTGCTCACCTTGCTCGTGATGCACGCGACAGGCTGCTTCCACGCCCCTGCCGTGGCGGTATCGATGGCCGCGGTGCTCACTGAGGCGGACTGGCACCTCGCGCTACCGGCCTATCCCTTGCTCGTGGCTACCGCCATCACCGCGGTCCTACTCGCATGGAGTGCCCACAAGATCCTCGGCGACGACACCTATCCCACGAAGTGGTGGTAGATCTCAGCCGAGATCAGAGAACAGCAGTCTGACTGCAATCAGCAACATCACGATGCCGATCGTGATGTCGAGAATGCGCCAGGTGATCGGCCGAGACATCAGCCTCGCAGCCGCGCGTGCCCCGAAACCGAGTGCACAGAACCACAGGATGCTGGCGCAGGCAGCGCCGAGTGCGAACCACCACTGATCAGGTCGGTACTGATTACCGATCGAACCGAGTAGCAACACGGTGTCGAGATACACGTGCGGGTTCAGGAAGGTGAAGGCGAGAGTCATCGCGATCACAGTGCGCAGGCTCCGCGAATCCTGATCGCCGGGGAGAAGTACCTCCGGATGCGCAGCACTGCGGAAACTCTTGATCGCGTACCAGGTCAGGTAGGCGATACCGATCCACTTCAGCACGACAAGAGCGACGGGCACGCCACGAACAATGACGCCAAGGCCACTGATGCCGGCAGCGATGAGCAGCGCATCGGATGCCGCGCAGATGAGCACAGCGGTGCCGACGTGATTGCGCGCAAGGCCTAGCCGAAGAACGAATGCATTCTGTGCACCGATCGCGATGATCAGGCTGAGACCGGCGAGGAGTCCGGGCAGGGCGGCATGCACTCGACGAGGTTAGGGCATTGCTCTGAGACCCCATAGCCTGGTCGCATGAGCGATCTCAACGAAGTCGGCGAGCGTGATGGCTGGCGGTGCTGGCTCTGCGATGAGCCGGTAGATCCCGATGCCTCCGTCAATGCCGATCGCGGGCCGAGTGTCGACTCTGGGCTCGTGTCGAAAGACAAGAAGGCCAAGGCCGGCGTCGAGCGCCTCGCGCATCGTGCCTGCAATACGCGCAAGGGCAAGGTCGCGCCGGTGGTGCCGTGGTCGAATGAGCTGTTCGTTGTCGATCCGGCACCGATCGTCGCCACGGTGGATCGACTTTCCCGCAAGGGCGGTCAGGAAGTCGTGGCCCGATGCCCTAATCAGGCAGATGCCGATCAAGCCGCGCTGTGGCTGATCGATCGACTCTCAAGGTTCGCACCGGATCTTTCATTGACCACCAAGATCGAACCGGGTGGCGGCCAGTTCCTGTTGATCCTGCGAGCGAACTAGACAACCCTTGGCTACGGCAGGTGTGACCACACCTGAAGGTCGTGTCGGCCATCGGCGCGCACCTGTGCCCCGCGAGCGATTCCCTCGAGCTCAAATCCGGCTTTACCTAAGGCCCGCTGCTCGGCGATGTTGAGTACGTCTGTCGAGGCTTCAACTCGGTGAATGCCGCGCTCGTGAAGAAGTTCGGCCAGAAGGCGTTGTGCGGCACTACCAACCCCCTTGCCCCGCTGCTCTGCGAGTAGGCCGATACCGATGTTCATCGACTTGGAGCCGGGCGTCGGGCCGTACCAGTTCGGATGTGCACTCACCGTGCCAGCGATGTCACCATCGACGATCACGAGCCAACGCTCCAGCCCGATCGGCTCGGAATCCGCGTCTCGCTCGCCCCAGTCCTCGAACTCACTCGGAGTCTCGGGCCAGGTTTCGCTGCCTTCGCAGGCACGCAGTTCTACATGCATGGCGCCATTGTGCTCGGCGGTCACGCGTTGCGTCGCCAGATGTACGGAGTCGTGGTGGTGACGGCAAGAAAGCCGGAGCGTTCCAGGATCGGCCGGCTGTAATCAGTGCTGTCGCTGTTCAGGTAGATCACCCCTTTAGCTTCCGCCGAACGCGCTCGCGCCGCGGTAAGTGCGCGATAGATGCCGCGCCCACGCCAGTCCTCGCGCGTGGCCCCGCCCCATAGACCGGCGAAGTCGGTGCCGGCCACGAGCTCGAGGCGCCCTGTGCAGATCACCTCACCGTCGGCCTCGGCTACCCAAGCCTCGACGAGTTCTGGCCGATCCCGCAGGGAAGTGGCGTACTCAGCGGCATCCTGATGATGTGGCTGCCCGAAAACCAGCTCCTGCATATCGAGCATGCGCTGGACGTCATGGGTGACCTCTTCCAGCGAAAGCTGTGTGCCATCGGCGTTGAAGCCGATGCGGCGCAGGGTCACTCCCTCGGGCAATGCACGTTCCTCGGCGAGCATGCTCGCCTCACCGATCATCACTGACTCAACTTCCTGTGCCTCGAAGCCGTGTGCAATCAGGCGATCAGTGAGATCGGCGGGAAGATCGTGTCCGCGCGTCTTCCATTCGAATTCAGATACCTCCGTGGAGTCTCGAAAGTACGCAATGGTTCGCGCGATCAGCGCATCGAGAGCAATGCCCTCGATGCCGTCCAGTGAGGTGTACGAGACAAAACCGAACTCGGAACTGAACAGCGCTCGAGCCAGCGGAGCGTCATGCGAGGTCGTCTCGGCTGTTCCTACCTCCGCATGACCACGCAGTTGTGCGTCATAGGCATCGCGCAGTGCTAGCGCGTGTGCTGTCAGCTGCATAGGACCACGATAGGCGCCGTTCCCTCGAGCAGGGAAGAATGGTCATGTGCCCAACCGCCTCGCGAAGTCCACGTCCCCATATCTCCAGCAGCATGCCGAGAATCCGGTCGACTGGTGGGAGTGGTCTCCGGAGGCATTCGAGGAGGCCCGTCGGCGCGACGTGCCGATCTTCTTGTCGATTGGCTACAGCGCCTGTCACTGGTGCCATGTCATGGCGCACGAGTGCTTCGAGAATGATGCGATGGCCGAGTACCTGAACGAGAACTTCGTGTCGATCAAGGTCGATCGCGAGGAACGCCCCGATGTTGACTCGGTCTACATGGACGCCACAGTCGCTCTGACCGGCCATGGTGGCTGGCCAATGAGCGTGTTCATAGATCACGATGCGCGCCCGTTCTACGCGGGTACCTATTTCCCCCCGCGCCCAGCTCACGGCATGCCTTCATTCCCGCAGCTGATGACCGGAATCTCCGACGCCTGGAACACCGGTCGCGGTGACATCATCTCGGCGGCTGATCGCATCGGCAGCGCTCTGGGTGAGCGGCGACTTCTGCAGTCCGATGACGAACTTCCCGATGCTGATGTGCTCGCGCAGGCCGTCGAACTGCTCAAGCGCGATTTCGATTCGGTGAACGGCGGCCTCGGGGGTGCGCCGAAGTTCCCGCCTTCGATGATCTTGGAGTTCTTGCTACGCGAGACTGCGCGCACCGGAGTCGGTGAGAGTTACCTCATGGCCTCAGCGACCCTTGAGGCAATGGCGCGCGGCGGCATGTACGACCAGATCGGCGGCGGTTTCGCGCGCTACAGCGTCGATGCCGGCTGGGTGGTGCCGCACTTCGAGAAGATGCTCTACGACAACGCGCTGCTGCTGCGTGTCTATGCGCACTGGTATCGCCTCACCGCAGACCCGCTCGCACATCGCATTGTCCGCGAGACCGCCGAGTTCTTGCTGAGAGATATGCGTACCGCCGAGGGGGCTTTCGCCGCCGCACTCGATGCCGACAGCGAAGGGGTCGAAGGCAAGTTCTATGCCTGGACTCCGGCCGAACTCATCGAGGTTCTTGGTGAAGCAGATGGTGCGTGGGCAGCTGAGCTCCTTGAGGTCACCGCTGAGGGCACCTTCGAGCACGGTTCATCAACACTGCAGATGCTTCATGATTCATCAGATCTCGGTCGCTGGACCCGCATCCGTTCCGCACTCTTCGCGGCGCGTGAGCAGCGCGTACACCCAGGCCGCGATGACAAGGTGGTGGCGTCATGGAACGGCCTCGCGATTGCTGCACTTGCTGATGCAGGAGTGCTACTCAACGAACCGGAATGGATTGAGGCAGCAGTTGAGGCCGCTGATCTCTTGATCTCCGTGCATCTCGGCGCTGCCGGTGATGATCGCTTGGCCCGCACATCGCGTGATGGCGTTGCCGGCAGCAGCGCAGGGGTGCTCGACGACTACGGAAGCGTGGCCGAAGGCCTGCTCGCGCTCTACCAAGCTACGGGCAATGACGAGTGGTTGATGTTCGCTGGCTTACTCCTTGATGTGGCGATTCAGCATTTCGCCGACGACGAAGGCGGCTTCTACGACACGGCTGATGATGCGGAACAGCTCATCATTCGGCCGCGCGATCCTTCTGACAACGCAGAGCCGTCCGGCTGGTTTGCGGTGGCGAACGCATGCGTCACCTACTCGGCGATTACCGGCCTCACCGAGTACCGCGTGATCGCGGAGGAAGCACTGCGCATCGTGACGATGCTTGCAGCGCGTGCACCGCGTGTTGCTGGCTGGGGACTGGTCGCAGCGTCTGCGCTTCTTGCCGGGCCGGTCGAGATCGCTGTCGCTGGCACGCCGGGTGACGACGGCTTCGATGACCTGCTCGCCGCGGCGCGTTTCGTGCCGTTGCCGGGCACAGTCATCGCCTGGGGCGACCCGGATGTCCCGCTGATGCGCGACCGGCCGCTTATTGACGGTAAGGCTGCGGCGTACATCTGCCGCGGATTCGTCTGCACAGCTCCCGTGACAGAGGCCTCGTCAATGCGGGCTCGGCTCGAGACCCTTTAGAGGTAACCTTCGGGCGTGGGTCTCTCCGATGTTCTCTACGGCGTGTACGAGCGCCGTCTCATGGCGCAGATCCCGCCGGAGCGTCGCCCCCGTCACGTAGGCGTGATCCTCGACGGCAACCGGCGCTGGGCCGAGGCGCAGGGTTCATCTTCTTCGGCCGGTCATCGCGCCGGCGCCGCGAAGATCGTCGACTTCCTGGGCTGGTGTGATGAGGCCGGTGTCGAGGTGGTCACGTTGTGGCTGCTCTCCACTGACAACCTCAATCGTCCTGAAGCTGAGCTCACTGCGCTGCTGGGCATCATCGAAGACACCGTCTCTGATCTCGTCGGCCAGGGAAAGTGGCGACTGCATCCGGTGGGTGCCCTCGACACCCTTCCCGAGCAGACCCGCGCACTCCTGAAGGAGGCCGAGCAGGCAACCGCCGGCATTGACGGCTCACTCGTCAACGTCGCCGTCGGCTACGGCGGACGTCGCGAGGTGGTCGATGCCGTCAAGGCTTTGCTCAACGAGCATGCCACTGCCGGTACCACGCTCGACGAACTTGCTCAATTGGTCGACGTCGATCACATTGCTCAGCACCTGTACACCAGCGGCCAGCCCGACCCCGATCTCGTGATTCGCACCTCGGGTGAGCAGCGGCTCTCGGGCTTCCTGCTCTGGCAGAGTGCGCACTCTGAGTTCTACTTCTGCGAGGCCTACTGGCCCGATTTCCGGCACGTCGACTTCCTGCGTGCCATGCGAGCCTTCGCTGATCGCAATCGCCGCTACGGCACGTAACCTGAACGCAACCTCGTGCTCACTTTCACGCGCGGCGTGTCGGGGGTCGGCATCGGGGAGGCGGTCCTAGCGTCAGGGCAGAGCCAGTAGCCGCTGACTCGTAACCGACACTCGGGCCTACCCGACGGTGGCCCACCAGGAGGCCCCTCGTGCCCAAGGCAGACCGCCGCACTTACGTCCTCGATACGTCCGTACTGCTGTCTGACCCGCGAGCACTCATGCGGTTCGACGAGCATGACGTCGTCATCCCGGTTGTGGTGGTCACCGAACTCGAGGCAAAACGCAGCCACCCTGAACTCGGCTACTTTGCGCGACAGGCACTGCGCCTGCTTGATGAACTGCGCATTGCTCACGGCCGCATTGATGAGCCGATGTCAGTCGGTGATGCCGGTGGCACCGTGCACATCGAGCTCAATCACAGTGATCCGATGATCCTGCCGAGCGGTTTGCGTCTTGGTGACAACGACACTCGCATCCTCGCGGTGGCGCGCAATCTCTCTGCTGATGGTCACGATGTGATCCTGGTCAGCAAGGATCTCCCCATGCGCGTCAAGGCGTCTGCAGTGGGTCTCACCGCGGAGGAGTACCGCGCGGAGCTCGTCGTCGCCTCCGGCTACACCGGCATCGTGGAACTTGATGTGTCGTCAGAGACCATCGACACGATGTACGAAGAGAACATCGTCGATGTCGACGAAGCGATCGACCTGCCCGTTAACACCGGCCTCGTGATGATGTCTGATCGCGGCAGCGCGCTCGGTCGAGTGACGGCTGACAAGCGAGTGCGCTTGGTGCGCGGTGATCGCGAGGCGTTCGGCATCCATGGCCGCAGTGCCGAGCAGCGCATCGCCCTCGACATCTTGATGGATCCCGACATCGGCATCGTCTCGCTTGGTGGTCGCGCGGGAACCGGCAAGAGTGCCCTCGCGCTGTGTGCGGGGTTGGAGGCAGTGCTCGAACGCCAGCAGCATCGCAAGGTGATGGTGTTTCGTCCGCTCTTCGCGGTTGGTGGCCAAGAGCTCGGCTACCTCCCCGGCAGTGAGCAGGAGAAAATGGGGCCGTGGGGCCAGGCGGTGTACGACACCCTCAGCGCCATCACCACTCAGGAAGTCGTCGAAGAGATCGTCGATCGCGGGATGCTCGAAGTGCTACCGCTCACCCATATCCGCGGGCGCTCCCTGCATGACGCATTCGTCATCGTTGACGAGGCCCAGTCGCTCGAGCGCAATGTGCTGCTCACCGTGCTCTCGCGCATCGGCAAGGACTCCCGGGTCGTGCTCACCCACGATGTTGCCCAGCGCGACAACCTGAGGGTCGGACGCCATGACGGCGTAGTCGCCGTGGTCGAGAAGCTCAAGGGTCATCCGCTCTTCGCGCATGTCACCTTGACGAGATCGGAGCGCTCGCCGATCGCCGCCCTGGTCACCGAGATGCTCGAGGACATCCAGATCTGAGCCTGAATTCGCCGGCCGTCGGCAAATGTGACCACCGTCACTTCATAGGCGGATCATGGGGGAGAACCACGAGGTAAGTCCCCTTTGTCCCTTTTCCCTGTGACGTTGTTACAGGCATCCGAAGGTGACAGAACCAGGATTCTTAGGCACCGTAGGGGAATGCTCAACCGGCTCCAGACCGTCACGGTGGCGGCGCTCACCCTCGGGGCCTTCGGCCTTGGCGCGGTGCTCGCCCCTGCTGCCGCGGCCGCTGAGGGCGATGCCACGACCTCGGTCGCGACTCCAGCACCCGCAGCCTCGGATGCCGCTGCTGCCCCTGCGGCTCCCCTGGCACAGTCCGTGGCCATTACGTCGTCACCACTCGAGCGCGAGCGCAACTACGCGAAGGGCAAGGGAGTCTCGGCTGACCGACGTGGCCTGATGGCCAGCCTCTATAAGGGCGCCGGCTACAGCTACTCCGCTGAGAAGAATCGCCTCTGCATTGCCAAGCGTGAGAGTCACGGCAACTACACCGCCGGCGGCACGCGCAGTTACTACCAGGGTGCGTACCAAATGAGTCGCGCCCTCGGCCGTGGCGCGACCTGGATGATGCAGCCGTCGGTCAAGAAGCAGTTTGGTGCCGAGGGCGTGAAGATCCTCAGCAACCTGCGCAAGACCCCTGTCGCCAAGTGGAACCGCTACTGGCAGGACCGCGCCTTCTTCACCATCTGGCGCGGCGGCAAGGGCCGTAGCCACTGGGGTGGCCTGTGCTGGCTTTCACCGGCGCAGATCAAGGCCGCGAAGATCGCCAAGGCAAAGGCACTCGCGGCAAAGCGTGCGCACGCGAAGGCGGTTGCGCAGGCCAAGGCGAAGGCCGCTGCGAAGAAGAAGGCCTGGGCCAAGGCTCATCCGAAGGCGGCAGCAAAGGCTGCGGCCAAGGCGAAAGCTCTAGCCAAGCAGAAGGCGCATGCCAAGGCAGTAGCGAAAAAGAAAGCGCATGCAAAGGCCGTTGCCAAGGCAAAGGCGAAGAAGGCTGCCGCCGCGAAGAAGGCCGCGGCAGCGAAGAAGAACCAGAAGCGCTAGCTACTGCTTCGGTGCGCCCATGCCGATCGACAGAATCGGCTTCATAGTCTCGGCGAAGAAGTCATTGCCCTTGTCATCAACCACGATGAATGCCGGGAAGTCGACAACCTCGATCTTCCAGACGGCTTCCATGCCAAGCTCCGCAAAGTCGAGAACCTCGACCTTGGTGATGTTGTCCTGCGCCAGTCGAGCGGCCGGCCCGCCGATGCTGCCGAGGTAGAAGCCACCGTTCTCCTGGCAGGCCTTGGTGACGGCATTGCTGCGGTTTCCCTTGGCCAGCATGACCATTGAGCCACCGGCCTTCTGAAACTGATCGACATAGGTATCCATACGACCTGCAGTGGTCGGGCCGAAGGAACCGGAGGCGTAGCCCTCGGGAGTCTTGGCCGGGCCTGCGTAGTACACCGCGTGATCCTTGAAGTACTGCGGGATCTCCTCGCCACGATCGAGCATGCCCTTGACGCGTGCATGTGCGAGGTCGCGCGCGACGATCAGCGAACCGGTCAGCGAGACGCGAGTCTTAACCGGCAGCTTCGAGAGCGTGTTGCGAATCTCCGACATCGGCTGATTGAGATCGATCGCGACGACGTCGTCATCAAGATGATCGTCAGTGATCTCGGGCAGGTAGTGAGCAGGTTCGGTCTCGAGCTGCTCGAGGAAGACACCTTCGGCGGTGATCTTCGCGAGTGCCTGGCGGTCGGCTGAGCACGACACTGCGATGGCAACGGGGCACGAGGCACCATGACGCGGCAGGCGAATTACCCGCACGTCGTGGCAGAAGTACTTGCCGCCGAACTGCGCGCCGATACCGAACTCCTGAGTCATCTTCCAGATCTCGGCTTCCATCTCGAGATCGCGGTAAGCGTGGCCATCTGTATCGCCGTGCACCGGCAGTGAGTCGAGGTAGCGAGCGCTCGCGTACTTCGCTGTCTTCAGCGCGAACTCCGCGCTCGTGCCGCCGACAACAACAGCAAGGTGGTACGGCGGGCAGGCTGCGGTGCCAAGTGAACGCAGCTTCTCGTCGAGGAAGCGCGCAAAGCTCGTGGGGTTCAGAAGTGCAGCAGTCTCCTGGTACAGGTAGCTCTTGTTCGCGCTGCCGCCACCCTTGGCCATGAACAGGAACTCGTACGAGGCTTCGTGGCCTTCGTGCGTATTCGCGTACAACTCGATCTGAGCAGGCAGGTTCGAGCCGGTATTGCGCTCCTCCCACATGCTGATCGGCGAGAGCTGCGAGTAGCGCAGGTTCAGCTTTTGGTACGCATCGAAGATGCCACGCGACAGATGCTCTTCGTCCTGGCCGGTTGTCCAGACGTTCTGGCCGCGCTTGCCCATCACGATCGCGGTGCCCGTGTCTTGGCACATCGGCAAGATGCCGCCGGCGGCGATGTTCGCGTTCTTCAGCAGATCGAGTGCAACGAAGCGGTCATTGGCGGAGGCCTCGGGATCCTTGAGGATCGTGGCCAGCTGGGCCAGGTGACCGGGGCGGAGCAGGTGCTGGATGTCGTGAATCGCCTCGTAGGCGAGTAGGCGCAGTGCCTCGGGGCTCACCTGGAGGAAGGTGCGGCCCGCGGCCTCGACCGTCTCGACGCCCTCGGACGTGAGCAAGCGGTACTTGGTCTGGTCGGGGCCTAGCGGAAGCATGTCGGTGTACAGAAAGTCAGTCACCGCTCAAGCGTAGGTCTGCACCACCTGGCCCGATAGCCCGGTCGGTGTTCAGTTGGTCACGATCAGTCAGTGTCGACGAGCCAGAGCCTGCCGTAGGCCGGCAGGCGCAGGCTGGTGCCCGACAGGCTCACCGGGCTGCCGGTGATGAGGTCGCGCAGGCGAGTGGTGTCGAGGGGCCACAGTGACTCAGCCGGGAGCTCGCGGGTGCTGCCGGCCATGTTGAACACCTGCACGACGGTGCCACCTGGGTGCCGACGACGAAGCACGAGAACAGCCGAGTCGGCGCCGTGGAAGATCTCCGGCGGTGTGGCCGCATGCAGGGCGTCGCAGTCCTTGCGAACTTCGATCAACTCGGTCAGACCGCGCAGGAGTCGACCTGAGTAGTCGGAAGAAGTGCGTGCTGCCTGTGCTCTCGGCCAGTCCATCATCGGTCGATGCAGCCAACGGTTGTCAGCGGCGTGCTCGGGCTCATCGACGTAGGAGTAGTCGTTGAGCAGGCCGATCTCATCTCCCATATAGATGAGCGGGATTCCACCGAAGCCGAGCACGATGGCATAGCCACACAGCACCTTGTCGATGGCGAGGGTCAGTGCTGCCTCGTCCTTCGCCTCGAGGGCCGACTCGATGCCGGCCAGGCTCGCGGCGGAGCCGGAGGTGCGACGATCGCCGGTGAGTGGATTGCTCTGGAAGTGAGCACCACGTGAAGGGCTGCCGTCGAATTCGCCCGCGTAGTACTCGGCAAGGAACGCTCGATGTGCGCCACCGTCGAAGCCCTGGCTATTGGCATCACGATCATCGATCGCCCAGCCGATGTCGTCGTGGCAGCGCAGGTACGTGCCCCAGGCAGTCGTCGACGGAATCTGTGCGAAGCGATTGAGCGACGACGTGAGCAGGCGCGCATCGTGCATCGCAAAAGCCGACCAGATCTGGACCATCAAAGAGTTGTGGTACGCCAGGTCGGAGATTCGACCAGCATGCTCGCCGACACCGAGGTAATTCACGACATCGTCGGGGCCGACTATGGCCTCGGCCTTGAAGATCAAGGCTGGCGTGGCGATTCGCGCGGCAGCACGCAGAGCCTGGGTGATCGAGTGCACCTCTGGCTCACCCTGGCAGTTGGTGCCCATGCGCTTCCAGAGGAAGGCAATCGCATCCAGGCGAATGCAGTCGACACCTTGATTGGCGAGGAACAAGATGATGTCGGCGAATTCGCACAGCACATCGGGGTTCGCCCAGTTGAGATCCCACTGCCACGTGTTGAAGGTGGTCCAGACCCACGCATTGAGGGTGTCGTCCCACGTGAAGTTGCCGGGAGCGAACGCGGGGAAGACTTCGGGCAGGGACTTCTCGTACTCATCGGGAAGCGTGCGATCGGGAAAGGCAAGGAAGTATTCGCGCTTGGCGGCGTCACCCTTGCGTGCGGCCACGGCCCACGCGTGTTCTTGCGCGACGTGATTGAGAACGAGATCAAGGGTCAGTGCGATGCCGGCCTCATGCAGAGCCGCTGCGAGATCGCGCAGGTTCTTCATCGTGCCGAGATCGCTGCGCACCTTGCGGTAATCCATGACCGCGTAGCCGCCGTCATTCGGTGCAGGGCGCGGCTCTAGCAACGGCATGAGGTGCAGGTAGGTGACGCCGAGATCGCTGAGGTAATCAATATGCGATTGCACGCCAGCGAGATCACCGGCAAAGCGATCTGCGTAGGCCACATAGCCAAGCGCCTCGGGTCGTTGGAACCAGTCGGGCTGCAGCAGCCGCTCAGTGTCGCGCGCACGGAGTTCCGCGCTGCGATCGCGATGAGCTTGGGCAATCAATTCAACGAATCGTGGCAGCACGGTCTCGGCGTCGTACGCACCGACGAGGCCATTCCAGAGATCCGGACCCCACCGATCGAAGCGCGCCAGGAGATCATCGACGCCCGAGTCCTTGCGCAGGGCAGCAGCAAGCTGCGCACGTGCCTGCTGCAATGCAGCGGCACCCTGCGAACTCAGGGAGATCATCGTGGCCCTTCGGGATGTAAGCGTTAACATCCAAGTGCATCATGCAGGGTACGAGGAATCAAGGCAAGTGCGGGATCGTGACCTGTTTCAGGCTGCCGTTACATGGCAAGCGGTTACTCGAAGTCGACTGCCGAGTAAGCCGACAGCTTGTCGAGCGCATGCTCACTGCGTACCTCACGGATCGTGCCGCTCTTGCTGCGCATCACGATCGAATGAGTCGTGGGGCCGTGAGGGGTGTAGCGAACTCCTTCGAGGAGCTCGCCATCGGTGATGCCCGTGGCGCAGAAGAAGTTGTTGTCCCCTGTGACCAGGTCAGTCGTGGTCAGAACCCGGCCCGGCTCGTGGCCCGCTTCAGTGGCCTTCTGGCGCTCAGCTTCGTCCTTCGGCCACAGCCGACCTTGAATCTCGCCACCCATGCAGCTCATGGCGCAGGCAGCGATGATGCCCTCGGGGGTGCCACCGATGCCTGCCAGCAGGTCAACACCGGTGCCGGGGCGGGCCGCCATGATCGCGCCGGCGACATCGCCATCGGAGATGAACTTGATGCGGGCGCCCGCCTTGCGGATCTCGTCAGCCAGCTGGTCGTGGCGCGGGCGATCGAGCAGGCAGACCGTGAGATCGGCGACCCGCTCGCTCTTGGCCTTCGCGATCTGCTCGAGGTTCCAGGCAATCGGTGCCGTGATGTCGATGACTCCGGCAGCCTGGGGGCCAACCACGAGCTTCTCCATATAGAAGACAGCGCTGGGGTCGAACATCGCCCCGCGCTCGGTGACGGCAATGACCGAGATCGCATTGGGCATGCCCTTGGCGGCCAAGGTGGTGCCGTCGATCGGGTCAACGGCTACGGCGGTGCGAGGGCCGGTTCCATCGCCCACGCGTTCGCCATTGAAGAGCATCGGGGCGTCGTCCTTCTCACCCTCGCCGATGATGACCATGCCCTGCATCGAGACGGTGCCGATGAGTTGGCGCATCGCGTTGACGGCAGCGCCGTCGGCACCGTTCTTGTCGCCGCGGCCCACCCAGCGTGCTGCGGCCATGGCTGCGGCTTCGGTCACGCGTACGAGTTCGAGGGCGAGGTTGCGGTCAGGAACCTCAGGGGTGCGCTGCTGGTCGTTCATCGTCCACTCACCGGATTCAGGAACCTCGTCATGCACGCACTTTAGCCGTGGCCCATGATGGAGTCGTGTCGTCCACCACTCCGCAGCCCACGGGTCGCAAGAACGCGCGCATGCGCCAGACCGTGGGCGACATGGTGCGCTCTCTTGCCGTAGTTCTCGGGTTCGTGGCCATCATCTTGATCATCACCCTGCGTCCGCATCCCGACCCCATCAAGCGGGTCGAGGTTGCCCCGGTGCTCGCCGTCGCGAGGGCTCAGGCGGGCTTCCCGGTGCTGATTGCGGGGGCCGGAACTTCTGACTACGTGCCGACCAGTGTGCGATGGGAGCCCACGGAGGCGACAAAGCCTGATCCGGTGTGGCATATCGGTTATGTCACTCCCGATGAGGAGTACGTCGAGATCTCCGAGTCGGAGAGCGCAAGTGAGCGATTCATCCCCGAACAAACGGGCAAGGGTCTTCCCCTTGATTCGGTCGTGATCGATGGCGTCGCCTGGCAGAGATTCGAGAGCGAGCAGCGCAGGTCGCTCGTGCGAGTGGAGCCGAAGCTCACGACAGTGGTTGCCGGCACCCTTGACTGGGCCGGACTTCAGTCGGTTGCGGCCGGGCTCTCGGCTTCTGCCACTGCCTGACGCGCGGAGTCGAGAAGATCGGTGCAGATCTTCGCGAGCACCTCGCCGCGCTCCCAAAGCGCTACTGACTCCTCGAGGCTGATGCCACCGGCTTCTAACTTCGCGACGATACCCACGAGTTCGTCGCGGGCAGCCTCGTAACCGTTGCCGGGATCCTTCGCCTTCGTCATGCGCTCACCGTATTCCCTGACTCGTTCATGAGTTGCTGCGCGTGGCGGTGAAGCGGCCGCCGCTCACGCGAATATCGAGGGCCGAGTCGGCATCATCAGGAGTGCGGACGATGACACCGGATGCATTGGTCACGATGGCGTACCCGCGCTCGAGTGTTGCCGCGGGGGAAAGTGTGCGCACTCGTGCGGAGAGATGCCCGATCTCGCTCTCGCGGGATGTGATCGCGTTAAGCACGACGGTGCGGCTGCGGCGACGTAGATCGGTGACGCGCTGTGATTCGCGGTCGAGTTGGCCGACCACCACACGATGCGAGCGCGCACGAAGTGACGAAACAAGCGCTGATTGTTCAGCAAGTGACGGCACGATGCGCTTGGCAGCGTCAGTCGGAGTCGAGGCGCGAAGGTCGGCGACGAAGTCGATCAGCGGTGCATCCTGCTCGTGACCGATGGCGCTCACCACCGGTGTCGTGCATGCAGCAACGGCGCGCACCAGAGTTTCGTTGCTGAACGGCAGTAGATCCTCAACACTTCCGCCGCCGCGGGCGATCACGATGACGTCAACATCCGGCAACGCGTCGAGTTCAACGAGCGCCTCGCTGACGGCAAAGACAGCCTGCACGCCCTGCACGGCAACCTCGCGCACGATGAACTGAATTGAGGGCCAGCGTTCACGAGCGTTCACGAGCACGTCATGCATGGCCGCGCTGTTGCGGCCGCAGATCAATCCGACCCGGCGAGGCAGGAACGGCAGCGGCTTCTTGCGGTCGTTGGAGAACAGGCCCTCTGCTGTCAGCAGCTCGCGAAGGCGGGCGAGCTGAGCCAGTAGTTCGCCGAGACCGACCGCACGAATCTCCTTCGCGCGCAGTGACAGCGTGCCTCGGCCAGTCCAGAACTCGGGCTTGCCGAACACGATGATGCGCTGGCCCTCGGCAAGCGGGGGTTCGACAGCACCAATGACCGACACGTCAGCGACCACAGTGATCGACATGTCGACATCGGGATCGCGAAGTGTGAGATAGAGATTGCGTGCGCCGGGGCGGCGGCGGAATTCGGCAACCTGGCCATCGACCCAGATACCGCCAAGACGACCGATCCAGTCAGCGAGAAGTCGCGAAACTGTGCGAACAGCGGCCGGACTCTCGGCGCTTGTCTCCAGTGCCACTGCTACGCCTGCTTCGGCATGCGGGTGGAGTAATCCCACGACGAGACACTGAGATCTGTGATGCGGATGACGACCTCGTGATCGAGACGCGAGAGCAGCCAGGTGCTGAAGTCAGTGGGCTCCGAGCCCAGGTATTTCTCGACTAGGCGCGGAAGTACCTCTCCGGCTGTGCCTTTCTCGATGTGGGCACGACCCTTGCCGCGCACGCCTCGATACGGCGGCAAATCGGCTGAGATCTCGAAGCCGACATGGTGGTCACGTTCCAGGCGCTTCGCGAGTACTGAGTCATGCTGCGTGCAGCAGAGCAGCTCATCGTTCTCGTAGAGGAACCACAGCGACTGCACCAAGGGGAAATGCTTGCCCGAACTGGCCAGGCGGATCGGGATCGCGATGCCCGCGAGGTACTCGGAGATGGCATCTGGGCTCCAGGGGCCGGAGCGAACGGTGGGCATGTCTGCATTCTCCTGTAGGGGCCTGACTGCGGGCGAGTCGAATCGCGCGATACCGCCTACGATTGAGGCATGCCGAACTCGAAGAAGGTCCTACTGGCTGCCCCGCGCGGTTACTGCGCCGGTGTCGACCGCGCGGTCGTGACCGTCGAAAAGGCCCTCGAGCTCTACGGCGCCCCCGTCTACGTGCGCAAACAGATCGTCCATAACAAGTACGTGGTCGAGACCCTCGAGAAGCGCGGCGCGATCTTCGTCGACGAGGTCGAAGAGGTCCCCGAGGGCTCGACAGTCGTGTTCTCCGCCCACGGCGTCGCCCCGATCGTGCATACCGATTCTGCGAGCCGCAATCTCAATGCGATCGATGCCACCTGCCCGCTGGTCACCAAGGTTCACGCCGAGGCCAAGCGCTTTGCCTCCGAGGGATACGAGATCATCCTGATCGGCCATGAGGGTCACGAAGAGGTCGTCGGCACGATGGGCGAGGCGCCCGAGGTCATGACCCTCGTTGACGGCCCCTCGCACGCTGTCGATGTCGAGATCAAGAATCCCGAGAAGCTGATCTGGCTCTCGCAGACGACGCTCTCCGTTGACGAGACCCTTCAGACGGTTGATGCTCTCAAGGATCGTTTCCCGCATCTGAT
>CANFQC010000009.1 GCA_947449035.1 Actinomycetota bacterium | reverse complement strand
TCACTGATGGGCCGTCTGGCCGGTAAGTCGGCCGTTGTCACCGGTGGCGCGCGCGGAATTGGCGAGGGCATCGTTCGCCTGTACGTCGAAGAGGGCGCTCGCTGCATCATCGCCGACATTGACGTAGAAGCGGGCGAGAAGCTCGCGGCTGAGCTTGCCCCCAACGCGATCTTCGTTCGCACCGATGTGACCAGCGAATCTGATATCGCCACCGCTATCGAGGCAGCGATTCTCGAATTCGGCGGCCTCGACATCATGGTGAACAACGCCGGCGTCGTCGGCGTGATTGGCCATATCGACACAACCCCGCTTGCCGATTACGAGCGCACGATGAGCATTCTCGTCACGAGCGTGTTCCTGGGCACCAAGCTCGCGGCAGGCGTCTTCAAGAAGCAGCGTTCGGGCGTCATCATCAACACCGCCAGCACGGCAGGCATCAATGGCGGTCTCGGCCCTCACGTGTACACCGCTGCAAAGCACGCCGTTGTCGGCCTCACCAAGAGTGTGGCCGTCGAACTCGCACCCTTCGGGATTCGCAGCAACGTACTCGTTCCCGGCGCCACAGTTTCCTCACTCACTGCCGGCGTCGTCACTGGCGACAAGGACAATCTCGAGGAAGCAGCCATTCGCCTGGGCTCGAAGTACGTCGGCGGCAAGGCGCCCATGCCGCGCGACCTCGCCAACGCGGCCTTGTTCATGGCCTCCGATGAGTCGACCTTCATGAACGGCACAGTCATCATCATCGACTCGGGCAAGGAAGTCTTGAGCGATCGAGCGCGCGACAAGTTCTACCCGCCGGAGAGCTAAGAATCTCTCTCACCGTGAGTGTTCGGCGGCCAACTCGGCATGTTCACCCTTAGGTTTTCGTCATGACACATCTTCGACGCTTTTCACTCGTGTGCACCGGAATAGTGCTGGCCGCGGCATCGCTGAGTGCCTGCTCCTCGAGCTCGTCCTCGCAAGCATCGGCCCCGGAGGTTTCAGCAGATTCGTCGTTGACACCCGCGGGCGTGTGGGATGTTCCGCGCGAGGTCCAGGTCGCTTATGTGAAGGCACTGTGCACCGCCTCAGGTGCGAAGTTCGGTCTCGGTGGCACCTTCGACGATGCCGCTGAAACGTGCACGACCCCCGATGGGAAATCATCGGATGTCGACTCCTGGCTCGCCCCGCTGCTGGCGAGCGACGCACGTCAGATGCTTCAGTCGACCCAGATGATGATCGTGCAGGTCGGAGTTCCGGTTGAGGGATGCCCGACTCCCGAGGAGTACAACACCGTGGTTGACCTCACGGTCACGAATGACTGCGTCATTGCAGCGCTGAAGGCCGAAACCGATTACTTGAGCAACTAGCTCGCCGAACGCCCCACTGCTGAACTTCCGCTGAGAATCGCGCGCTCGTTCGTCACCCGTGTCTTCAGGATTGCCTCGCCGCGCTCAATGAACTCGCGATTCACGGTGTCCATCACGAGATCCATGGCGGTCGAGAAGGCTCGGCTCGCATTCTCGTAGTCACGGATCACGTCAGAGAGCACGAGTGAGTCACCCATCTGAGCTCCTGCGACTGCCGCGGCAACCTCGGCATTGCCGGTGGACTTGGCGACATCATTGGCGAAGGCGAGGTACTCGGGAATCTCGGTGCGCATGACTGAGATTTCGCGCTCGCTGGCGTTGACACAGTCATTGAGTACAACCATGAGCATGTGCAGGCGAATCTGCTGGGCTGGGTCGGTGATGATCGGCATGATGTCGCGGCTGAGCTCTTCGACGACATCCTCGAGCACGCGCGAGGTTGAGGGACGAGTGATCATGCGGTGACCTCCGAGTAGGGCAGCTCGAGCGAGTAGTCGAGGTACAGGTTGTTGAAGTGTGCGTAGGCGGTCATCAAGAAAGTTCCCATCACGCCGCGATGCTGGCCCTCGGTGACGTCTTGGACGCCTCGAACAATGTCGACCATCAGGTGGCTCGTGCCGAGCAACAGGAAGTACTTGGCAATTGCCGGGTTGATCTGCTCCTCGGTGAGGCCGGTAAGTGCGCGGTAGGAGGTCAAGAAAGCCTCGGGATCCGGGTGGTACAGATGCGGGGGCATCGGGATCTGCAGGTAGTACCCGATATCAAGGCGGGGATCGCCGATGCGTGAAAACTCCCAGTCGATGATGTACGGGTCGGTGCCCTCGGACAGCAGGAAGTTGCCCGGCTGCAGGTCACCGTGCACGAGCACCATGGGCACTTCAGCCGGCATGTTCATCCGGATCTTCTTGAGCGTGTAGCGCAGCACCGGATCGCAGTTGTCGATGATGTCGAGCATGCGCTCGTAGTTAGCGATGACATCCTCGATGTGCGAGATCCAGCTCGAAGGACGCGGGATCGATTCGCTGATCGAATCGAGCGAGGTGTTGTGCGCCGAGGCCATGATCGCGACGAAATCCTCACGAGCCTTATCGAGATCGGGACCGGAGTCGAGGTACTTCTGCATGGAGGTCGAGTCGATGGCCTCGGAGACGATCGCCTTGCAGCCCATGTACTCGCCTGTGGCGTCGAAGTAGCGTGGCGTGGGAATGCGGAAGTCGGGGAGATCCTTGACGGCCTGCAGGATCGCCCACTCTGCGGCGCGGTCACTGCGGAAGACACTGTTCTCCTCAGCCGGGTCTCCACGGAGTACGAACTTCTCAGTGCTGCCGTCGGCCCACTTCACTTCGGCCATCACCGTGTCTCGGCTATAGCCACCGGGAAGCGGGGATGCGCTGAGCACGGTGGCCCCGCGGTCCGGCTCGACGGCATCCAGGAAGGCCTGGAAGCGCTCGATGTTCATTCGTGCTCCTTCGTGCTCGAAAGTGTCAGGCCTCGTGCGGGCGGTAGCTGAGATCCGTGCTGTCGCGCGTACCTCTGACCGTGTGCGGCCGGAGGTGTAGGTAATCATCGGCTATTGGCTCTGTGCGTGACCAGTCAACGGCCTCAGTTCGGTGTGACATTTTCCACGAGCCGTTTACTCTGCGGTAGCGATCGATATAGCGACCGCAGATGAATCGGTCGAATCCCTCGGTTGCGTGCTTGTGGTACGCCTGGAAGTACACCTCGCCCGTACCCTCATCACCATCCACGATGAGATTGATCTGGCCGAGGAAGTGCTGGGTATCGCTGTAGGTGGAGAGCGCCTTCATCGCCATTTTGGCCATCTCGTCAGGGCCGCCGGTGAAGGAGCCGTAGTGAGTGGTCGCGTCATCAGTGAAGACACTTCGCACCAACGTCGCATCGCCACGATCGAGACCTCGCATGTACGTGGCCGAAAGCGCACGGAGTTCCTCGCGGTCGAATAGCCACTGGATGCGAGCGGGATCAATGTCGGTCACGGGGTGATCACGCATTCCATGTGGCCGAAACCGGCATCGGCAGGGTTGTCGAGGTTCACGCAGGTGGCGAACTGCTCTGCCCAGGCGTCAGGGCGCTGCACGAACCAGCCGGCAGGGTCTACGACGTTAATGGGATGCGTGACATCCCAGACCTCGCCGTCGCTGAACTCCTCGCCGCGGTACACGCCACGACCGAGGCCGTCGGCGAAGCCATCGTGGTATCCGCCGCCCTGCAGGTACACAGGCCATCCGACGGGGGTGTTGAGGAAGCGATCCACCGTGCCATCGGGGCGGGTCAGGGAGATCGTGGATTCCTTCAGGCGCGGGAACCCGTCGATGCGCTCATGCGTGACACTGGCATCGACATAAGACCACCACTCCTGGGAGGTGTCATTCGGGATAACGATGGTCTCGAGCTGATTGAACGAACCATCGGGCTGCTGATGGAACTGCCAGAACATGACGCGGTCGGGCATCTTGAACATAGTCCACTGGCGCATCGCAAATCCGCGCCGCGGATCCGGGCCTGCTTCAGGCGCAACGCCTGCGTTCTTGCCTCCGGTGCGACCCATGCCCCATGAGTGATCTCGCACGCCCACCCAAGACTTCGGGGATACCTGCAGGGTGCGATCACCGACGGTGATGATGCCGGTGACATCGAGGCACTGGTCGTAGTTATTGCGCGTGTACACCTTGCGGCCGCCGGCATAGCGGATGATCTCGTCCTCCAGGAACGGCTCGTGGAGTGCAGTCCACTCAAGGTCGTAGCTGATGCCGTACTGGTTCTCATCACATGTCAGACGCAGACGCTTCATCGGCTCGAGGATCTCCAGGGCGAGCGGTCCGACGCGGATGTCGTCAATATTCGGGCGCAGGCGGCGTGACCAGCGGCCGTTGTGCTGCTTGCCGTCGACCGTGACACAGGCGAAACCATCCATCACGTCGGTGTTGGAATACAGCCGCATGCCGACGAACAAGCTCGCACCGGTTTCCTGGTCACCCAGGGTGAAGTAGAAGCCATCGCTCCAGTTGGGGGAGTCGCTCGCGACCGAGTTGAAGGTGCCGGTGGTCTGGTGGCGCGGGAACTCGTCAAAGGCGGTCAGACGCTGATTACTCATTCCCGCAGCCTACTGGCGGATTCGCCACTATGAGACAAAATGTCTCATAAAATGAGAATCTGGGCTAGGGTCCCCGCATGAAGTCACTCATCCTCGGTGGAAGCACCTTTGTCGGACGTCGCACGGTCGAGCAGCTACGGGCGGCAGGTCACGAAGTCACCGTGCTTAATCGCGGCAAGACAACCAGCGAACTACCTGAGGGCGTCAGTCGCATCGTCGGCGATCGCACCAGCACCGAGTCGATGCGCGCAGCGCTCGAAGGCACCGAATGGGACTCCGTGATCGACGTCTCGGGTTTCGTGATGGCCGCGGGTGGTGGACTCTTCGAGGATCTCATCGATCTGCTCGATGGTCGGGTCGGCTCGTATGTGTTCGTCTCGTCGATCATGGCCTACGCGCCGACCGGCGTCATGCCCTGGACAGAAGACCAGCCCTATCGCGATGACCCCGAGACCACCTACGGCGGATTCAAGGCGCACGCCGAGCGCGTGATCCTCGATCGTCATGCACGCACCGGCTTCCCGGGATCAATTGCCCGACCGGCTGCGATCTACGGCCCTGACAACAACATCCATGACATGGAGACCGCGATGTTCTTGCGCCTGCGCAAGGGGCTTCCGGTTCTCGTGCCGCATGAGGGTCTCGTCACAACCTCATACGGACACGTCGACGATCTCGTGACGAATCTCGTTGAGATGTCGAAGCTGCCGAAGGCCGCCGGCGAGGTCTTCAACATCACCGGCCAAGGCTGTTCAGCCATTGAATACGTGCACCAGCTTGCCGACATCGTCGGTGTAACCCCCGAGATCATCAACGTGCCCACCGGCTACACCGCCGAAGGTCCGCTCTTCGGCCACCTGTTCAAGGATCGTCACCACGGGATCCTCTCGGTCGAGAAGGCGGCTGACTTCGGTCTCACTGTCGAGCGCGGCTTCCGCGTGGGCCACGAGCAGACCTACGCCTGGTTCTGCGAGTCACCCGTGGCGGATTCGCCCGATGTGCTTGCCGACCCGATGTGGGGAGCGGGCTACGACTTCGGACTCGAGGCGAAGTTCGCCAAGGAGTTGCGCGCGTGACCGTGCGCATCGCTGATGAGGCACTGGCGGAAGCGATTGCACGCGCTCATGCGGCCGCTGACATCGCTCACGGTGACGTGAGTCAATGGGCCGGCATCGAAAAGTACGCCGCGACCCGCGGCACGGATCCGACCAGTGCTCGCGCTGCTGTGATCGCAGAGCTTCTGGATCTGCCCGTCGGCACGGCAAGCGATACGGCCTACGAGGCTGCCGCCCAGGCAATGCTCGCTGACTTCGGGCCGTCACCTCTTCGCGAGCAATTGGTGGCCTGGTCGCGCGAGGACTTCGTCATCGCCGAACCACTCCTCGCGGTGTTCACCGGTCACGGCACTGACGTCGAGCACCCCGTCATCGAGGTTGACCAAGCCGAGCTTGCGAAGCTTGCAGCCTGGTTGACGGCTGAGCACGGTGCGCCTGTCGAAATCCTGCGTGCAGAGATCATCGGTGGCGGATTCTCTCGCCGCATGTGGCGCACGACGGTGAGCATCGACGGCAGCTCGCGCAATGTCATCGTGCGCATTGAGCAAGGTGGCATGTTCGGCACGGAGACCGACACCGAGGTGGCTGCCATGCGCGGACTGCTCCATGCCGGCTATCGCGTGCCTGCGATCGTGCACGTCGAGCCGACCGGTTCGGTACTTGGCGAGCCCTTCTTCGTCATGGAAGAGGTACGTGGCGAGGTGCGCCTGGATGACGCGGGCCTCGACGACATCATTCGCTCGGTGGCCGAACTCCATCAGGTGCCGGTGACTGCGATCGATGCATCAGGTCGGACACCCGAGCAGGTCATCAGCGACAACATTGAGGGCTGGCTCGCCCTGTATCGCGCGCACGCAGCACTTCCCATTCCGCTGATCGAGCAGGGTGCCGCCTGGCTACGCGCGAACCTCGAGCCCACCGGTCCGAGTGTGATCGTTCACGGCGACGCTGGCCCGGGCAATGCGCTGTTCGATGCTGAGAACGGGCTCACCGTCCTCGACTGGGAGTTCGCTCACGTGGGCGATGCGGCCGAGGATTGGGCGTATCTCGCGCTCATCCGCGGTAGGCGCACCATGAGTCCTGAGGCATGGAAGGCACGACTCACCGAGACCATCGGGCTCGAGTACACCGAGCAGCAGTGGCGAAACTGGCTGGCATACAACCACTTCCGTGGGGCCTGCGTGAACCTCACTGCTCTCACGGTCTTCACCGAGGGTTCGCATCGAACGGCTGATCAGCTTGCCATCGGTATTGCGGTGCACCTTCGCTTCCTCGGTCAACTTCTCGACATCACCTGCGCGTAGCCATGACGACCGATGCCCGTTATGAGCGCTCAAAGGCTGCGGTCTTCGAGGCCGTGTGCTCGGTACTTGTCTCCGATGGGGTTGCTGGTCTGACCACTGATCGCCTGGCGGAGGAATCAGGAATCTCGCGGAGCACGATCTATCGCAACTGGCCCGATCTCGCGGCGCTGACCTGCGAGGTCTTCGACGAACTCATGCATCGCAATTCAGCGGAGTTTGCCGCTGATCCGGTCGCGGCACTTCGCGACTACCTCGCCGATTACGCCCGACGACTCAATGACCCGACCTATTGCGCCGTGCTCATCGCACTTATCGAAGGCTCGATGCGCGATGACGCCTTCGCCGACGTGCATAGCCGCAGTTTTTCGCAGACGAGATCGCGCGCGGCCGAGATCATCAGGCGCGGCCAGGCTGACGGAGTCTTCAGTGCTGATCTCGACGTAAAGCAAGGAGTCGAAGACTTGGTGTCGCCATTTCTTTACCGCCGCCTAGTGACACAGGCGCACATCACCTCACGCCAGGTTGAGCAGCTACATCAGCGCTTGATCGGCGCGTGGAGTCCGCCTTCATGAAGTGACTTATCTCGCGAGGTGCCCTCGTGATAGTCCGCTTCGAGTACGACGGTCAGGCCGTCGAACTGCAGGAAGCTCAGCCCTTCGACGATCCACTTCTTGCCCTTGTGCTCAGCACCCTTCGAGTCGTCCATAACGGTGGCGCTCATGACCCACTGCAGGGCAATGCCATCAGGACGTGCCCAGTACTCACCGGTCGGCTCGAGAACGAGATCGGGGTAGCGCTGCAGGCCGTGCGCGAAGTACTCGCGAATATTCGACCAGCCATCCTTTTGCCCGCCAATGGAATCCCACAAGGTCGCGTCAGGGGCCATGAACTCGGCAGGCGCATCGGCATTGCCGCTGCTCCAGGCTGCGAACAGCTTCTTCGCGATCTCGATGCGCTGCAGATCCAGTTCAGTGAACTCGGCCACGGTGATCCCTCTTCTCGGTGGTGTCTTAGTAGGAAAGCAGTGAACTAGCCGGGGAACATGACGCCACCGTTGGCGGTGACGGTCTGTCCGCTGACAAACGATGCTCCCGGCGAGGCCAGGAAGTCGATGACATTCGCGATCTCCTGCGAGCTCGCGGAGCGCCCGGCGGCAATGCCGGTTACCAGACGAGCATGACGTTCCTCGTCGATACGACCGACGACGAGCTCTGTATCTCCAGTGAAGCCGGGGGCGACCACGTTGCAAGTAATGCCGCGCGGCCCCTGAGTGCGAGTCAGGCTGACGACGTAGGTCTGGAGCGCTGACTTCGCTGCCGAATAAGCGATTGAGCCATTGCCGAATTGCGCGGCGAAGGACCCGACGATGACAACTCGACCACCGGGAGAGGTCACATGAGGCAGCAATGCCTCAGTCATCAGCACCGCGCTCATCAGGTTGCCGCGGAGAGTGGTCTCCCACACGTCATTGAGATCCTGCAGACCGCCGGTGAATCGCGGCTGAACCGAGCCGGCGTTATTGACGAGTACGTCGATGGACGCGAACTCAGTGGTGGCCCAGTCGGCAAAGGCCTCGACCGCGGGCACGTCGGTGAGGTCGACGGACTTCACATGAGTGGTGACGTCGGGGTGCTGTGCTGCGATCTCGGCAGCCACCTGCTCGAGCTTCTCCAGGCGGCGACCCACGAGCACGACCGTGCTGCAGGTTGAGGCGAGGGTGCGAGCCGTGGCGGCTCCGATACCGGTGCCCGCCCCCGTGACGATGGCCGTGCGGCTCATGGGCTCCCCTGACTAGTAACTGAAGAGAGGCTATCGATTCACTTGACCTCGGGGGATAGTATTAGGACATCCAACTAAAGGGAGTGTTCATGACCACGTGCGTAGTCCTCGATGGTGCCCGTACCCCGATCGGCAAACTGCTGGGTGCCTTCTCGACCCTCTCGGCAGTCGATCTCGGCGGCATTGCGATCAAGGCGGCAGTCGAGCGCTCCGGCGTCACTGTTGACCAGATCGACGCCGTGGTCTTTGGCAACGTGGTGCAGGCCGGTGTCGGCCCGAACCCGGCGCGCCAGTGCGCTGCAGCCGCAGGCCTGCCGATCAACATCCCCGCTGTCTCGATCAACAAACTCTGTCTGTCGGGCCTGGTCTCGGTGGCCATGGCCGTGCAGATGATCAAGGCCGGCCAGCACACGGTTATCGTCGCCGGCGGCACTGAGTCGATGACCAATGCCCCGCATCTGCTGCAGGGCTCGCGCCATGGTTACAAGTACGGCGAGGTCAAGGCCGCCGACGCCCTCGATCGTGATGCGCTGATCTGCTCCTTCGACAAGGTCTCGATGGGCAGTTCCACCGAGAGCTACGGCAATGATCACGACATCTCGCGCGAGGAACTCGATGCCTTCGCCGCTCGCTCGCATCAGCTCGCTGCAGCGGCTACCGCAAGCGGTCGTCTTGCCCAAGAGATCGTCCCCGTCGAGATCACGACCCGCAAGGGCACCATCACTGTGACCGAAGATGAAGGCGTGCGCGCCGACACCACTGCCGAGGGCCTGGCCAAGCTCAAGCCGGCCTTTGCCAAGGACGGTCGCATCACCGCGGGCAATGCCTCGCAGCTCTCCGACGGTGCTGCGGCAGTCGTGGTAACCACCAAGGAGTTCGCTGAAGCCCATGGCCTGAACTGGATCGCAGAGATCCGCGCCCATGGCGAGGTTGCCGGCCCGAGCCCGTCACTGCTGCTCCAGCCTGCTGATGCGATCAAGGACGCCCTGCGCCGCGATGGCAAGGCCACCGTGGCCGACCTCGACATCGTCGAGATCAATGAGGCCTTCGCCAGCGTCGGCCTCGCCTCGGCCAAGGAGCTCGGCCTGAACCCCGACATCGTCAACGTCAACGGCGGCGCCATTGCGCTCGGCCACCCGGTCGGCATGAGCGGCGCTCGCGTGCTCCTCAGTGCCGCTTACGAACTCAAGAACCGCGGCGGCGGCCTCGGTGCCGTGGCACTGTGTGGCGGCGGCGGTCAGGGCGAGGCAATCTTGTTCAGCACGCCTGCATAAGCGATTCACCAAGGACGCGACGCACTGGAGAGATACAGTGCGTCGCGTTTCCTTGTGTTGGCGAAGGGTGAGGCGATGACCAAGAGTCGAAGTGAGTGGCTGCTTCATCCGCAGCCGCGCCCGCTCTCTCGCAAAGGCTGGCGCAGCACGATCATCGCCTTGGTGGTGCTTTTCGCGGCAATTCTGGCGGTATCCATTGCGTATGAGAACGAGGGCGACCTCAACACGACCGGCGGCCTGGACGTTCCCTCCGCTCCAGGAATATCGGTGACCATTCAGCCACTCTCGCTCGAGGCTGCGACGAACACGATGACTGCTCGACTGGTTTTCAACGCGCTGGGCACGGACTACGTCAATAGCGATAGCGACACGTTGCTCCAGAACACTCGCATTACCGTCGCCACGACCGAGGGCAATCAGGAGTTCTACTACCCGCAGGGAAGCCATCTCGGCGCGGCGCAGGTGATTCTCGGCGCCGACGGCTCAGTGAGCAGTTATCCCTTCGACAGCTATAACTCCGACCTCTACGTGCGGGCAGAAAATGTGCAGCGCGAGACCGGCGGCGCCTGGACAGTTATCGGTCCCATCCCCGTCGGCACGTATGGCGGGGGAGGGCTCTCCGGCTGGGATGTCTCACTCGATATGCCCACGTCAATGGAAGATGGAGCGCAAGTCTCGATCGAAGTCGTGCGTGCCTTCAGCACGAAGCTGTTCGCGATAGTGCTGCTCATCACCATGACCGCCCTCGCAGCTGTTGCACTCTTCATTGCGCTGCTCGTTTCCTCGGGTCGTCGTCGCATGGAGGTCGCCCTGCTCGGCTGGCTGGGCTCCCTGCTCTTTGCGCTGCCCTTGCTGCGCAACTCACTGCCCAACGCTCCGCCGATCGGTGCGTCGATCGACATCCTGCTGTTCCTGTGGGTTCTGCTGGCAGCAATGGCCGCCATGATCTTGTCGGCGATCACCTGGACGCGTGCGAAGAAGGCAGAGCTCAACGCCCTGCACGATGACAACTAGACGCGCCTATACAACAGGTCGGTGATCGGCCTACCTGCGTCGAGGGCAATCGATTCGTATTTCGTCACGGGGCGATAAGTCGGACGATCGATCGGGCCACCCGCCCAAACAGGTGAGGCACCCAGGACCTCGATCATCTGCTCGGCATAGTCAACGATGTCGGTTGCCAGGTGCCAGAAGCCGCCAGGGCGCACGAGAGTTGCGATCAGAGCGGCGTACTCAGGCTGCACGATGCGACGCTTGTGATGACGGGCCTTGGGCCACGGGTCAGGAAAGTAAAGGCGTACGCCGGCGAGTGAGTGTGGCGGGATCATCTGCTTGAGCACGACCACTGCGTCGCCTTCGATAACACGCACCTGTGTGAGGGCTTCCTCGTCAATGCGATGCAGAAGCTCGCCGACTCCCGGAGTATGCACGTCGATGGCAAGGAGGCCGGTCGTGCGATCTGCCATCGCCATGGCAACTGTTGCGGTACCTGTGCCGAAACCAATCTCGATGACCACATCGTCAAGGCCGGGCCAGATATCAGCGAAGTCGAGCAGTTGGTCAGTGACGGTGATGATCGGGCCGTTGAGATTCGTGAGCGCCGCGTTCTGCTTCTGAGTCACGCGACCGCGGCGTGGCTTAAAGGTGCGAATGTGCGCGTGATGGAACTCAGCCGCCGCGACTTCAGGCGAGTCAGACACGCGGCACACGCAGTTCGAGGGGGCTGTTCACCCGGTACTTGCGATCGGCCTCGATACGCCAGGCCGACTGGCGACCGCGGGGGCGAAAGAGCCAGGTGCCCGAGTCATCCATCTCGCCGAGAAGCGCTGTGTCCTCATCGATGCCGACGACCTGCGCACCATCGGTGACGAGTGGCTTCATGGCGAAATCGGGGATCCACTTGCCGTAACGATCGAAGTGCGGGAGTACCCGGAGGTCGGGAATGAGATTGAGGCCGTCCTCGCCGCCCTTGCTCGGGTGTCTGAAGTCGGGCACGTAGCCGCACAGCGCCATGGCGCCGGCGCTGCACCCTGCAACTGACGCACCCGCCAGCCATTCGTCCTTGATCGCTCGCCAGGCACGCGATCCCCGCAGCGTCTTCGCGAGGTACCCGGGATTGCCACCTGACAGGTAGATGAGCCCGGCGCCCTTGATGGCGTCAACCCAGCGATCCTCGTCGGCATCAGGGCGCTTGCGTATATCGACCACGACCTGCTCAACGCCAAGTCGATCAGCCGACTCGCGACCGAGCTCATGCCATCTCGTCAGGGACGTGTCGCCCTCAGGAGCAGCGGCCGTTGCCAGCTGCACGAATCGCTTCGGCCGACCCTCGAGGAGCCACGCCTCGGTCTCCTGCATGACGGGCAGATACTCGCCACTGCCGACGAGGGCGATGCGACCGGGTGTCATGCCTCAACCTTACGGAGGCGATGCCAGGCCAATGGTGGGCCGATCGCCAGACCCACGACTAGCGCGAGTAGGTGCATAGCGACTCCGACGAGCAGGACGAAAGTCGTGCCATGCACGAGCAGCGTGCCGAACAGCGCAGCGGCGAGACCGAAGGCAGCAGTGCGAAGGCTGGCAGCTGTCGAGAACACCTGAGCACGCACGCGCGGCGATGATTCGCGATTGCGCACGAGGTACATCGCCGAGAGCATCGGTGCATCCGTGGCACCCATGATGAAGGCGCCGAGCAGCACCACCCATAGCACGGGTGCGACGGCGATCAGAAGCAGAGAAAGCATCGAGATGAACATGGTCATGATGACTAGCAGGTCAGGTCGCCGAATCGGAACTCGAGTTATCACCAGTGCCGCTGTGACTCCGCCCGCTGCGTTGAAGCCGAGGATCACGCCTGTGAACGTCAGTGAATTCGTGAGGTGTTGCGAGAGTAGCGGCGCACTGATGAAGAGTGCGGCCTGTCCCGCGAATCCCAGGGTCGTGATGAATGTGGATCGCCGAAGTGAGGCGCGATGCAGGATCGTCTCGATGCCGTGCTTGAGATCCTCCACCAACGTGGGCCGTTCGCCCTCGTGATGGTGCACTGCGGACTTCAGAGGCACGAAGCGCAGCAGTGCGATGGCGATGACGAGCAGGACGATCGGCAGCCAGATGGGCGCACGGTCAGAGATGTAGAGCATCGCCGCAGCCGCCGGCGGCCCGATGATCGCGGCGATGCTGTAGGTGCCGGCATCGATCGAGTAGCCGCGATGCAGGTTGGCAGGAGAGACCATCGTGGGCATTTGCGCGCTCCAGGCACCTGTCACCGCAGGGAAACCGAGGCCGGCAACGAAGGAGAAAGTCATCAGCAATGGCACCGGGGCGTGACCGATAGTCAGCACCAGGCCGAGCAGACCGCCCGCCAGCAGACCCATGCCGACGACGAACGAGGCGCGAGGGTTGTGGCTGCGATCGATCAGTGCGCCGGCGACCGGACCGGTAAGAGCCGCCGCAACCGTCAGCGCCGCGACGAGATAGGAGCCTGTCGAGGCTTTTCCGAGGAGGGCAATGGCTGTGAGAAGGACGGCGGGGCTGGCCGCCTCGGTCGCGGTGCGGGCGATCAGCCCTGTGGCGAGATAGGGAGTGAAGTGCGAGCCGCGGGCGAAGAGGGCATCCCCGTGCGAGACGCCGACACTTGCCTGATCACTCACCCGACCACGGTAGCGGGCGGGACCGTGGCCCGTGAAAGGAAGCGGCGGCACCACCCCCGAAGGGCTGATGCCGTCGCTGTCAGGGCTGAGGACTAGGACAGGGGTTCGTCCGCGAAGACCTCACGGTTGCAGACCCAGCCGCCCGTTCCGGCATTCGGCCACTGCGCCCATGACGGCGTGTAGTCGCGCGGGCAGGTCGCATCCGCCGACGCACGGCCGACCGCCAGGAACCAGATGGGGCGCGCACCGCTGGCACCAGAACCGCTGCTCATGCCGTAAACGGGAGATCCACTTCCGAGATTCGCATAAACGCCGTCGAGGTAGCCGAAGTAGCAGGCTACGTACTCCGTAGACGGCTCGACGGCAATCGAAGAAGAAGAGTTCCAGTCGACGTATGAGGTGAACTCAAGCGGGTTCGACGACACATCACCTTGGTAGAAGTAGCCAACATGGTTGTCCGGGTTGGAGGCCGCCGTGTCCCAATTTGCCCAGTCACACGGATTTGAGGGGCTGAAGGCACCGGCCAGCGCGATTCCCACGTAGACCTGATTCTCGGTGTTGTCAGCAGTCCACGAGACCACCAGCGATGATGGCGCCGACCCAGGTCCAAGAGACGTGATTTCCTGAAGTGGGATGGCGAACGCGGGCGTCGCCCCAACAACCCCCAGCCCCGCCACCAGCACCGTTGCCGCCGTAGCGGCCAGAATCCCTCGCATCCGCATCAGAACCCTCCTCAGCACCAGAGTTAAACATCGGCCCCCATGGGCACGATCAGGGGAATTTAGCGGACACCGGCGGCGGCGGCACACTTGTGCAGCACCTTTTAGGGGTACCCCTGCGTCTGCGACACACCTATCTCAGGCACGTTCCCTGGCGGCAATGAAGTACCGCCGAGAGGTAAGAGCTAGTCGATGCTCAGTTTCCGTAGAAGGGGACGAACCGATTACAGACGTAGCCACCCGTGCCGCCGTTGGGCCAGGTGTCCCAGGAGCCGGTGTAGCCGTCAGGGCAAGTGGCCGTTGCTGACGCGCGCCCGATTGCTTGTTGCCACATCGGGATAGCGGGCGCCGCGGGAGAGCCCCATCCGCACGCCGAGCCATCTGCGGCAATTTGGCCAAGAGTCGCGGGGCCGTCGTCCTCACGTATGGTCAAGGTGATGTTGCCGTAGGTGGACTCGAATTCGGCGCCCGCTTCGGCTTGCCAGATGAAACAAATGGAGCCGTCCGAGCCCGAAAATTCCGCAAGATATGTGTCGTGGGTGATGGAAGCGGAACACTGGCCGCCGGTGCTCGCCGGAATGATCGTTCGCACCTCGTCACCGACAAGCAGCGTGTAGTTCCCGCTCTGCTGGCAGGCGTTGACCACGTACGTGGCGGCAGCCGCTGCAGATGCGCCTCCGAACCCGAGCCCCGTCGCCAACGCTGTCGACGCTATCGCTGCCACAATCCGTCGTTTCCGCATGTACGTGTCCTCAAGGTCGATTTCGAACAGTGCGCCACATTGCCGTGCCGAGAATGTACTCACTCCGCGATGGAGCTCAAGCGTGACCCTGGAGATTGCTCAGGTTGCGACAGGTGTGACTCAGGTGAAGTGCCGGGCAGGAGTATCCATGATTGGCGTTAGACGAATCGCACCTCGTCACCGCCAAGCACGGTGTAGTTCCCGCTCTACTTGGATGGGTGAACGATGTAGGAAGCTGCTGCCGCTGCAGAATCGCCGCCACCACCGCCGATTACAAGGGCTTGCGCAGCTATCGGTGGAGTGTCGCCCGGGCGTTCTTCTGTCGGAAAGGTGCATACCTAGGGGGGTATTGATAAACTCGGGCTATGAACCTGGATCCGAAGACAAATAAGGATGTGCTCACACGACTCAAGCGCGCTCGGGGTCAGATCGACGGCGTGATCGCGATGATCGAGGATGGCCGCTCGTGCGCCGAAGTGGTCACGCAGCTCGCTGCTGTCTCGAAGGCACTTGACCGCGCTGGATTCAAGATCGTTGCCACGGGGCTCAAGCAGTGCCTGACCGAGGGTGATGCCGCACCCATGACGACCGAGGAGCTCGAGAAGCTCTTCCTCTCGCTCGCCTGAGGAATAGGTGGGCGCGGGCCGGCGTTATCCGGCAGTGATGAAGGAGTACTCGGTGACTGAGGTTGATCTCGATATCGGCGGTATGACCTGTACTTCCTGCGCCATGAGTATCGAGAAGAAGCTCAACAAGTTGCCCGGCGTGGTCGCCACGGTGAACTGCGCGACTGAGAAGGCGCACGTGGTGCTGCCTCAGGGCATCAGCGTCGAACGAGCAATCGAGACCATTGCCGACACCGGGTATACGGCCTCACTGCACGAGGTTGATGCGGTCAGTGCTGCAGCAGGCGATGACCGTGAACTTCGCAGCCTGCGTCAGCGTCTGATCATCTCCGCGATCTTGACCATTCCTGTAGTTCTCATGGCGATGGTGCCTGCACTGCAGTTCGATTACTGGCAGTGGATCTCATTGGTGCTCGCGACTCCTATCGTGACATGGGGGGCATGGCCCTTCCATCGTGCGACCTGGACGAACCTTCGTCACGGCGCGGTCACCATGGACACCTTGATCTCGCTCGGAGTTATCGCTGCTTACGCGTGGTCGTTGTACGCGCTGTTCTTCGGCGGAGCCGGCATGGTTGGCATGACAATGGACTTCGCGTGGCTGCCGTCCGAGTCCGGAAATGTCGAGATCTACTTCGAGGTCGCCTCGGCAGTCACGGTCTTCATTCTTCTCGGGCGCTACTTGGAAGTGCGCGCGAAAGCTCGTTCCGGCGCTGCACTTAAGGCGTTGCTGACACTCGGTGCCAAGGATGTCGCGGTGCTGCGCGATGGAGTCGAGATTCGCATTTCGGTGACGGAGCTCGCCGTCGGCGATTTGTTTGTCGTGCGACCGGGGGAGAAGGTCGCCACTGACGGCGTTGTGGTCGAAGGTGAGTCAGCGGTCGATAACTCCCTGCTCACCGGAGAGCCGGTGCCGGTCGACGTGGGGCCAGGCGATGCGGTCATCGGCGCGACCATCAATGCAGGCGGGCGACTCATCGTGAGTACAACTGAAGTCGGTGGTGACACGCAACTTGCGCGAATTGCTCGCATGGTCGAGCAGGCGCAAACAGGTAAGGCGCCTGTGCAGCGCCTGGCTGATCGCGTCGCGACGATCTTCGTCCCGATTGTCATCGGCCTGTCACTGCTTACCCTGGCCGGCTGGCTTCTCACCGGGCACAGTGCGACTGCTGCGTTCACCGCCGCTGTGTCGGTGCTGATCATTGCCTGCCCCTGCGCGCTCGGGCTGGCTACGCCGACCGCACTGCTCGTCGGCACCGGTCGTGCCGCGCAACTCGGCATCGTGATCAAGGGGCCGCAGATTCTTGAGTCGACTCGCCGCGTCGATACCTTCGTGCTCGACAAGACCGGCACGATTACGACCGGACGAATGTCACTGATCGATGTCATACCGCTAGGGATGCACGCACCCCATGAGGTACTTCGGCTGGCCGGTGCGCTTGAGGCTGCGTCTGAGCATCCGGTGGGCAGGGCGATCGCCATGGGGGCAGGGGAGTCTCTGCCTCCGGTCGAAGGCTTTGCTTCAGTGAGAGGTCTTGGCGTCAGCGGAGTTGTCGAAGGTCATTCGGTGGCAGCCGGTCGCCCGGCATGGCTCGCGGATCAATGGTCGGTGCTCTTCGATTCGAAGGCTTTGACTGCCATGCACGTGCATGAGGATCTCGGCCGTACGGTCATCGGTATCGCCATTGATGGCGAGCCTGCGGGTTTCGCGATCGTCTCGGACACTGTGAAGCCGGAGAGCGCCCGGGCAATCGCCGGCCTTCGTGCACTTGGGCTCCGCCCCGTGCTGCTCACCGGTGACAATCCGAGGGCGGCCGCCGCTGTTGCCGCTGAGGTAGGCATCGAGGAAGTCATTGCCGAAGTACTCCCTGATGAGAAGGCTCGACTCATCTCAGGGCTGCAGAGTCGGGGTGATGTCGTTGCAATGGCCGGTGATGGCGTCAATGACGCGGCCGCACTTGCTCTAGCCGATCTTGGATTGGCGATGGGCACCGGCACCGATGCCGCGATCGAGGCCGCTGACATCACGCTCGTGCGCGGTGACTTAATGGGCGCGGTGGATGCCATCCGTCTGTCGAGGCGGACTCTGCGCATCATCAAGGGAAATCTTTTCTGGGCTTTTGCCTACAACATCGCGGCGATCCCCCTGGCCATGGCCGGTCTACTCAATCCGATGGTGGCCGGCGCCGCAATGGCCTTCTCCTCAGTCTTCGTCGTCACGAATAGTCTCAGACTTCGCAGATTTCGCTCCGTCGCTATCGATGAATAGTCGATTCGCGACGTACGGTTAAGTCATGCGCCTTCCCCTCCTGGTCGCTGGCCTGATCATTGCGTCGGCAGCCCTGGCTCCCGCCGCCTCAGCGGCCGAGTCGACCCCGAGCCTTGATGCCATCACCCTCGGCGACTCCGTGCAGTTGGGTGCGAAGTGGGTGCTCCTGAAGAAGGGTGTCGACATTGTCGACGCGAAGGTCAGTCGCCAGGCGTCGACTGGTCCTGGGCTACTGCGCAAGCGCGGAAAGAAACTTCCGACCAACGTCGTGATCCATCTCGGCACCAATGGCAGTTACTCACTTGAGGACTGCAAGGACATGGTGAAGATCGCCGGGCCGGATCGGCACGTGTTCATGCTGACCATTTCGGTGCCTCGTAGCTGGGAAAAGGTCAACAACGACACCATTCGTCGATGCGCGCGAGCCTTCCCGGTGGGGCGCGTCACGATCATCGACTGGAAGGCAGCGACCCAGGCACATCCGTCCTGGTTGTACTCCGATCACACCCACTTACCGCCCGCCGGTGCAAAGGGTTACGCACGGCTGATCGCACAGGCAATAACGGCACCAAAGTGACCTAGTTCACGACTAAAACCCGATGGTCACCAACAATGTGCCGTGGGCCACATTCCCTCATGTGCACTTGATCACACGGAAGCGCTTGCACGAGATTTCCTGACGACATCAGCCCTGGTGAGGAGCATGCTTAGGCGATCAGCGCTCGCCGACAAGGCGGGCCGGAATCGCAACGGAGCGAATCGATGATCCCTGGTCTGCAGAACGCACCCACCAAGAACGCCAAGCTGCTCGCGTGGGTCACCGAGATGGCCGAACTCGCTCAGCCGGAGCAGGTTGTCTGGTGCGATGGTTCGCAGGCAGAGTGGGAGCGTCTTACCCAGCAGATGGTCGACGCGGGCACGTTCATTCGCTTGAACCCTGAGATCCGCCCGAACTCCTTCCTCGCTCGCTCGAGCCCCAGCGATGTCGCTCGCGTCGAGGACCGCACCTACATCTGCTCCGAGAAGGCCATTGACGCCGGCCCCACGAATAACTGGGCCGATCCCACCGAGATGCGCGGAACCCTCAAGGGTCTGTTCGCCGGCTCGATGCGCGGCCGCACGATGTATGTCGTCCCGTTCTCCATGGGTCCTTTGGGCTCGCGTATCTCGCAGCTGGGCATCGAGATCACTGACTCGCCCTACGTCGTGGTCAACATGCGCATCATGACTCGCATGGGCCAGGCCGCACTCGACCTCATCGGCGAGAACGGCGACTTCGTTCCCGCAGCGCACACGGTCGGCTACCCGCTGATCGACGAGGCGGGCAACCGTCGCGATGATGTCTCGTGGCCGTGCAATGACACCAAGTACATCGTGCACTTCCCCGAGACCCGCGAGATCTGGTCGTATGGCTCCGGCTATGGCGGAAACGCACTCCTCGGCAAGAAGTGCTTCGCACTGCGCATCGCCTCGGCTATGGGCCGCGACGCCGGCTGGATGGCCGAGCACATGCTCATCCTGAAGCTCACCTCACCGAGCAACGACGTCCGCTACGTGACCGCGGCCTTCCCTTCGGCCTGTGGCAAGACCAACCTCGCCATGCTCGAGCCCACCATTCCGGGCTGGAAGGTCGAGACCGTGGGTGACGACATCGCCTGGATGCGCTTCGGTGATGACGGTCGCCTGTACGCGATCAACCCGGAAGCCGGCTTCTTCGGTGTTGCCCCCGGCACTGGCATGGAGACCAACGCGAATGCGGTCAAGAGCCTGTACGCGAACTGCATCTTCACCAACGTCGCACTCACGGATGATGGCGATGTGTGGTGGGAGGGCCTGACCCCCGAGAAGCCCGCTCACCTCATCGACTGGAAGGGCAATGACTGGACCCCGGCCTCGACCGAGCCGTCCAGCCACCCGAACTCCCGCTTCACCGCGCCGGCCGATCAGTGCCCGTCGATCGCCCCGAACTTCGAGGATCCTGCGGGTGTTCCGATCGATGCGATCCTTTTCGGTGGCCGTCGCGCCACGAATGTCCCGCTGGTCACCGAGTCCCTCGACTGGCAGCACGGCGTGTTCATGGGTTCCTCGGTTTCTTCCGAGACCACGGCAGCTGCCGTCGGTGCCGTCGGCGAGCTTCGTCGCGATCCGTTCGCGATGCTCCCGTTCTGCGGCTACAACATGGGCGACTACTGGGCCCACTGGCTCAAGATCGGCACCATGACCTCGGCTGACAAACTGCCGAAGATCTACGCGGTCAACTGGTTCCGCAAGGATGACGAGGGCAGCTTCCTGTGGCCGGGCTACGGCGAGAACTCCCGCGTTCTCGAGTGGGTCGTCAACCGCCTCGAGGGCCGTGTGGGCGCAGTCGAGAGCCCGATCGGCAACATGCCGGTCATGAGCGATCTCAACGTCGAAGGCCTGGCCATGACCGCCGATCAGCTCGATCAGCTCTTCGCCGTTAACCCTGAGTCGTGGCTCGCTGAGTGTGGGCTGACCGAGGAGTACTTCGCGAAGTTCGGTGATCGCCTGCCGACGGAGCTCTCCGCCGAGCTCACGGACCTGCGTACCCGGCTTGCGAACGCATAAACGTCACAACAAGCAGAAGGGGCGGCCGATGGCCGCCCCTTCTGCTTGTTGCCTACGTTCTATTGAGCCAAGGTGGCGACGAGCACGGCCTTGATGCTGTGCATGCGGTTCTCGGCCTGCTCGAACACGATGCTTGCGGGTGACTCGAAGACCTCGTCGGTCACCTCGACTCCGCCGGTGAGACCGAAGTCGGCCTCGACCTTGCGACCCACTGCCGTGTTGGCGTCATGGAAGGCCGGCAGGCAATGCATGAACTTCGCGTCAGTACGGCCGGTGAGCGCCATGAGTGCCGCGTCAACGCGATACGGCTTGAGCAGTTCGACGCGACTTGCCCACACCTCAGCAGGCTCGCCCATCGACACCCACACGTCGGTGTGCACGAACTGTGCGCCGGGGATGCCCACGGCCGGATCATCGGTCAACGTGATGATCGCACCGCTCTCGGCTGCGCGTAATGCTGCAAGTGCCTGCACCTCATCGCTGGGCCACAACTCCTTCGGAGCCACGATGCGCACATCGGCACCCATGATTGCGCCCATGACAAGGAGTGAATTGCCCATGTTGCTGCGAGCATCACCGATGTACGCGTATGACAACTGTCCGGGTGCGGCGTGCTCGCGCATGGTCTGGAAATCGGCGAGCATCTGGGTGGGATGCCAGTCGTCAGTCAGCCCGTTGAAGACTGGCACGTTGGCGTAGTCGGCAAGCTGCTCAACATTCGCGTGGGCCGCACCGCGGTATTCGATGCCGTCGAACATGGTCGAGAGCACGCGAGCGGTATCGGCGACTGACTCCTTGTGACCGATCTGCGAGGTGCTGGGGTCAAGGATGCTGACATGACCGCCCTGATCGCGCATGGCAACCTCGAACGAGATCTTGGTTCGGGTGGAGGTCTTCTCGAAGATGAGTGCGATCTGCTTGCCGACCAGGCGCTGCTTCTCGGTACCCGCGGCTCGAGCCGACTTCAACTCAGCAGCGAGGTCGAGCAGTGCCTCGAGCTCTGCCCGGCTGAAGTCGGATTCCTTGAGGAAGTCGCGTCCGTAAAGCGTCATTGAAGAACGTTACCGCCCGAAGGCATTCGTCCCCGAATCCAGGTGGTCGCCCAGCACGTGAATGCGTGACCTCGTGCGGCCCCGCACTTACAGACTTATCGGCCAAGATGGTGGCCGTTCGAATGAGGGACCGATTGACGAAAGGCGTGCTGATGACCGGTCTGCGACTCCTGGATCCGCCCCATAAGGGGCTTCGCCATCTGCTCGGAAAGTTCGCCCTGGCGGCGGGTCGCACCGACTACGCCGACCCGGTCGAACTCGCGGCACTGCGCGACTTGGCGCACCGGGTGCAGACCTTGCTGGAGGAGCACGCGCGCAATGAAGATGACGTCATCTTCCCGCTTCTCGAGGCGAAGGTGCCCGGAGCCACCGCAGCTCTGCATGCCGATCATGGAGTGCTGGATGCATCACTGGAATCGATCGTCGCGCGCCTCGATGAGATGGATGGCACGCAATCGCGCGAGGACGCTCATGCCCTCTATCTCGATGTCACGGAGTTTCAGGCGAGGTACCTGCTGCATCTGGTGCGCGAAGAGCGCGACTTCGAGCCTGAACTGTGGCCGCACTACTCCGATGACGAACTGCGTGCTGGTGAGGCAGTGATCGCGCAGACGATGAGCCCGGAACTTCTGATGGCGTGGTTCACGATTTGCGCGCCCGCACGCACGGTCACCGAGAACCGCGAGGTGCTCAACAACGTCAAGGGCGTACTGCCGCCCGAGGTGTACGCGGGCATCATCGAGGCGTTGCGCCCGGAGTTCCCGGCCGGTCGCCTCGAGACGATCCTCGAAGGCGTGGAGTAACTCAGGCGATTCCGAGTGCGCGCGGGCTTACGGCCATCGCGATGTCTCGCGCAGCAACACGTAGGCCATCGCCCTTGGCGCGCGGGTAATTGCGCGAATCAAGACGTGAGTAGATGTGCTCGCGCTCGTCCTCCGACAGGCCGCCCCACACCCCGTAAGGCTCACGTGCCCGCACTGCGTAGTCGGCGCATTCGAGTCGAACGGTGCATCCGGCGCACACCTGCTTGGCAGAACGATCGCGCTTCACGCGGGCAGAACCGCGCTCATTTTGCGGATGGAAGAAGATCAGTGGATCGACGTCGCGACATGAGCCGCGTTCCTGCCAGAACCACTCTGCATCGACCGGTACTTGGGCCAAGGGCTGTTGCGGCATGATCCCCACTCCTTCTGCCATGTGCGTTATCCGTGCATTCATCACGTTAAGGGCAAAGGTGTGCTGGCTCAGAGGGACAAAGGTCCTGACTTAGTGCTATTGGTCCGTAGCCCACGAGCATCGGGTGATGTGGGACACCTCGATTACTCAGTCGGCTGCTCAGTGCCCTGGGCGGCAACCTGCGCCCTTACGTCATTCATGTCGACCTCGCGCACCTTGGCCACGAGACCGGCGAGTTGGGCCTCGGGCAGAGCGCCAGGATTCGCGTAGAGCACCACACCCTCGCGGATCGCCATCAGAGTGGGGATTGACGTGATGTTGAAGGCACCGGCCAGCTGCTGCTCAGCCTCGGTGTCGACCTTGGCGAAGACGATGTCGGGATTGGCCTCGGAGACCTTCTCGTAAGTGGGGGCGAATTGCCGGCACGGCCCGCACCAGGCGGCCCAGAAGTCGATCAGCACGATCTCATTGCCGCTGACCGTGTCGTTGAAGGTTGCCTCGGTGATATCTGTCGTCGCCATGACTCAAGCCTAGGGAGTGCCAGCGAGTTACGCAGTGTCGGTTCTACACTTCCCGCATGGCCGCTTACCTGATGTCGACTCCCTTGGATGCCCCCTCTATCGAGGGCAGCACGCTGCTCGAGGAACGCACCGAGTTCAGCATCGACGAGGGTGACCATGAGCGCTTCGCCCACTATGTCGAAAAGGCCAAGATCATGGAGAGCGCTGTCACGGGTGTTCCGGTCAAGGCCCTGTGCGGCAAGACCTGGATTCCGAACCGCGACCCCTCTCGCTTCCCGATCTGCCCGGAGTGCCAGGAGATTCATGCCGGTTTGCCGCGAGGCGGCGGCGACAAGGACTCCTGATCGACGCTGCGACGCCGGAGGCTGATGCGGCGGCACGATCCGTGTGGCACGGCGATCTCGCGCCGATCACCATCGGTGTCGTCGTCCTCATCACCCTTAATGCATTCGAGGCCATTGGATCGAGTACGGCGATGCCGGTGGTTGCGCGCGAACTCGGCGTGCTTGCTGACTACACCTGGGCATTTAACGCGTACACAGTCGCATCGCTGTTCGCGATGGTGGTCGCAGGACTCTGGGGTGATGCGCGTGGCCCGCGTGGTCCGCTCATCGCGGGAATCACCTGCTTCTTTCTCGGATCAGTGACCTCCGGTGCGGCAGGCGGCCTGCCACTTCTCATCATCGGACGTGGACTGCAGGGAATGGGCGGCGGCGCTGCGATCGTGGCCGCGTACTTACTGATTGCGCGCGCATACCCCGAAAGTCTGCGACCGAAGGCATTCTCGGTGCTTTCCGCGGCATGGATCGTGCCGTCGATCGTGGGCCCATTCATTGCGGGCTGGCTCGCCGATTCCATGAGCTGGCGCTACGTGTTCTGGATCGTCCCGATTCTCATCGTTCCTGTTGCGGTCCTCCTCATTCCGCGCGTAGGTCCTTATCAAGGCGGTGAACCGCACCCGAAGTGGCGCTCACGTCTGCTTGCAGGATTGGTCGCCACCATCGGACTCTTCCTCTTGCAAGACGGTGCTCTTCGACTTTCAGTGGTCGGATATGCAGAAGCAGCGCTCGGTGTCGTGGTTCTGTTGCTCGCAGTGCGCAAGGTGTTGCCCGCGGGGGCTCTCGTACTTCGTCGCGGCCTGCCATCTAGTGTCATGATGCGAGCTTTCTTCGCTGCTTCGTACTTCTCGGCGGAGGTGTTCATTCCGCTCGCCTTGGTGCAGATTCGTGGGCTAAGCACCACGATGGCCGGCCTGACCATTGCAGTGTCTGCAGTCGCGTGGGCCGGCGGTTCCTACCTGCAGTCACGATTGCCGGCCACCAAGGATCGCTCTGCCACAGTGCGTCTCGGCGCTGCGATAATTGCTCTCTCGATTGCGACCGTTCCGCTCTCGCTCCTGGGAACGTGGCCCGCGTGGATCGCCGGAGTTTCCTGGATCTTCGCCTCGGCAGGCATGGGCCTGGCCGTGCCCTCGATTTCCGTGCAGGTATTGAGGCTCTCGCCTGAGCAGGACCAAGGGGTCAATTCCGCCGCCATCCAGATCCTCGATGCGGTCGGGTTCTCGGTGGCCGTTGCGGTGCTCGGCATCGGCTACGCCACAGCGGTCGCACATGGCGGGGCGACAGCAGGCACCTTCACCGGACTCTGGCTGGCCTCCTCGGTGATCGCCGTGATCGCGGTCGTGCTGGCGGGGCGCATGCGCCCGCGCATTCCTCACTAACGCCAGCGGAAGGGCATCTGAGAGGATGCCCAAGGAAGGTTTCCATCAAAGGAGAGTCATGTCGCGTCGTCTGCTCGTTCCCGTCCTGGCCATCGCAGCCTCGAGCCTGCTGCTCGCCGCCTGCGGCCAGTCCTCAAGCCCCACGGCCGCATCCACCACCGCTGCCTCAACCGCTGCATCTGCAGCCGCGACCGATGAGTGCGCGCCCGCCAACCTCACCACGGTCACCGGTGGCCAGCTCACGATTGGAACTGACTCGCCTGCGTACCCGCCCTACTTCGTGACCGATGACCCCACCAAGGAGAACGGTGACCCGGCCAGCGGCCAGGGCTTCGAGTCGGCAGTGGCCTACGCCGTCGCTGACGGCCTCGGCTTCACCAAGGAGCAGGTGAAGTGGGAGGTCGTGCCGTTCAACTCTTCCTACGCACCGGGTGACAAGAACTTCGACTTCGACATCAACCAGATCTCGATCACGCCCGAGCGCCAGAAGGTCGTTGACTTCTCCGATGGCTACTACGACGTGAACCAGGCAGTTGTCGCCCTTGCTGATTCACCGATCGCCAATGCCACCACCATCGCCGAACTGCAGAAGGCGAACCTCGGCGCTCAGGTCGGTACCACCTCGGCGAAGTTCATCGACGATGTCATCAAGCCGACCAACCAGGCTCAGATCTTCAATGACACCAATGACGCCAAGAGTGCAATGCAGGCCGGCCAGATCGACGGCCTCGTCGTTGACCTGCCGACCGCGTACTACATCACCGCAGTCGAGATTGAGAACAGCAAGATTGTCGGTCAGTTCGCTGCCCAGGCTGGCTCAGAGCAGTTCGGCATGCTCTTCGCCAAGGGCAATCCGCTGGTGACCTGCGTGAACAAGGTGCTCGCCGACCTGAAGTCCTCCGGTGAACTCCAGAAGATCCAGGATCAGTGGCTCGCGGGCGAGGCCGCTCCGTACATCAAGCAGTAGCGCCAAGGCAGGCGAAGGCTCTCGGTAGTCTTCGCCCGTGAACGCTCCTACGCCCGGCACTGAGGTCGCATACGTCGACCCTCAGCGTCGGGCGTTGGTGCGTCAGCGCGCCCGACGCAATGCACTGGTGGGCATGGCCAGCCTCGTCGGCTTCGTGATTGTCATCTCGGTGATCGTCTCGCGCACTCCTGGCTGGCCGATCGTGCAGGAGACCTTCTTCAACGGCGAGGAGTTCGTCAAGACCTTCCCCGGCCTGCTCAGTGCATTCATGCTCAATGTGCGTATCTTCGTGATCGCTGAGCCGCTGATCTTGATTCTCGGACTCCTGGTCGCGCTCGCGCGCACCCTTCAATCGCCGATCTTCCTACCGGTGCGAGTGATCGCCACCTTGTATGTCGACATCTTCCGAGGCATCCCGACGATCCTCGTGATCTTCCTGCTGGGCTTCGGTATCCCGGCACTTCGGCTGACCGGATTTCCGAACGGGGCGATCTTCTGGGGTACGGCGGCACTCGTGCTCTCCTACGGTGCTTATGTCGCCGAGGTCTTCCGAGCCGGAATCGGCTCTGTGCATCCGAGTCAGCAGATGGCCTCACGCTCGTTAGGCCTGAGTTCGTGGCAGACCAATCGCTACGTCGTGCTGCCGCAGGCGATCCGCAATGTGATCCCGCCCCTGCTCAATGACTTCATCTCCCTGCAGAAGGACACCGCGCTTGTTGCCGTCCTTGGCCCGATCGAGGTGCTTCGGCAGGCGCAGATCGATACCTCGTCATCGTTTAACTACACGCCCTACGTCGGTGCGGCGCTGATCTTCATCGCACTCACCATTCCGATGACCCGCTTCGCAGATTGGGTGCAGGAGCGCTCGAGTCGCCGACGCCGCGCAGGAGGTGTCGCATGAGCGAGTCAATGCTTGACGTCTCGGGCGTCTGGAAGTCATTCGAGGGGCATCCGGTTCTGCGCGGACTCGACATCACCGTCGGTCACCATCAAGCCGTCGTGCTCATCGGAGCATCGGGCTCAGGCAAGTCGACGCTGCTGCGTTGCATCAATGGTCTCGTCATGGTCGATGCCGGTCGCATCATGCTCGATGGGACGCTGGACATCACGTCATTCGACACCGACATGGATGCCGCCCGCCGCCGCATTGGCATCGTGTTCCAGTCGTACAACCTCTTCCCGCACATGAGCGTGCTCGACAACGTGGCGCTGGCCCCGCGAAAGGTACTTGGCCGATCCAAAGCCGAGAGCGTCGATGCCGCACGCGCATTGCTCGCTCGTTTTGGACTCGAGGCAAAGGCCGATGAGTATCCCGATCGACTTTCTGGCGGACAAGCACAGCGCGTAGCGATCGTGCGAGCCTTGGCAATGGAGCCCGAATTGATGCTCTTCGACGAGATCACCTCGGCCCTTGATCCGCTATTGGTGGGCGAGGTACTCGAGGCGGTACGCGAGCTCAAGGAGACCGGCCTCACCTTGCTCATGGCCACCCACGAGATGGGCTTCGCCCGCGAGGTTGCTGACAAGGTCTGCTTCCTCAAGGACGGTGTCGTCCTTGAGCAGGGGACGCCCGAGGTCATCTTCAGTGCTCCGGAGCGCCAGGAAACCCGCGAATTCCTCGCACGCGTACTCGGCTAAACGGGTGTCGTACGAGGGGAATTCCCTCATTCGCCCCTAAAGTCGAGGCGTCGCGGGTGCATACGGCACCCCACTCGCATGGAGGTACAACCCATGGCATCGGTAAACGCCGGTCCTTCCGAAGCACAGCTCGAGGCTGGTGCGCTCAATGCCATCGCCCGCAACTGGTGGATCGTTCTGTTCTTCGGCATCATCAGCCTGATCGTCGGCATCTTCTGCGTGATGCAGCCGGAAGACGCCATCGCGATTCTCGCGATCCTGTTCGCCATCTGGCTCATTGTCACGGGCATCTTCTCGCTGGTCCGCGCGTTCTCGCACGGACTTTCGGGTGGCATGCGCGCCCTCTTCATCATCTCCGGCGGCTTGTCGCTGATCCTGGGCGCCATCTGCTTCCGTGCCTGGGCGCACAACGACAACATCCTGCTCTCGGCATGGGTGCTCGCGATCTTCATCGGCGTGGGCTTCTTGTTCCGCGGCATGGCGATCTTGTTCGCCGGCATCGAAGGCAAGGGCCAGCCCGGTCGCGGCTGGAACATCTTCGCCGGCATCATCATCCTCATCGGTGGCCTGGTCATCCTGACCACGCCGACCACGGTCGTCGCACTCGCCTGGGTCGTCGGCATCTGGCTGATCGTTCTCGGCATCTTCGAGATCATCAGTTCGTTCATGATCAAGGGTGCCGCCAAGTAATTCCGCACTTCGTTAGTGGCCTGCGTCGGATTCCGACGCAGGCCACTACTTTTATGTCGTGGCATCCGAAACCTCGCAAACCCTCGACCGCGGCCTACGCGTGCTCGAGGCGCTCGCTGACGCTCCTGAGGGGCTGACGGTCACCGAGCTTGCCGCCCAGCTCGATATCGGCCGAACGGTCGTCTACCGCCTCGTGGTGACCTTGGAGCAGCACGCCTTCTTGCGTCGTTCCCCTGACGGTAAGTGCCGCCTTGGGCTGGCAGTGCTCACCATGGGCCGACAGGTGCAGCCGATCGTGCGCGATGTGGCCTTGCCAGCCCTGCGCCTGCTCGCTGACGCGGTGGGTGCGACCGCTCACCTGACCATCGTCGACGGCGCTGAGGCACTTACGGCGGTTGTCGTCGAGCCCTCCCGCTCTGATCTGCACGTGGCGTACCGCATGGGCGCAAGGCACCCACTCGAGGCCGGTGCAGCAGGCCGCGCAGTTCTCGCCGCTCGCACGGCCGCGGGTCGTCCTCTTGATCCTGCCTGGATCGTGGCCACGAGCGAAGGCGCTCAGGGCGGCTACGGAATCGCCGTGCCGATCATCGGTGTTCCCGGCCTCGAAGGCAGCGTGGGTGTCGTGTCGCTCCGCGAGCTCAATGAGGCTGAGGTCGGGCCACGTGTTGCGCGTGCCGCGGCAGAAATCGCCAGAGCCCTGCGGTAGCTATTAGTTGCAGCCGGCGATCACGGCGGTCAATGCATCGATGGCCTGACGAGTCGACAGCTTCGAGTACTTTGACGGGCGCTTGTTGACCATGATTGAAAATGCGCGCTGCGCACCGTCAACGCTCGAGGCCACTCCGGAGAGCGCAATGGTGTCGAACAGGGTGCCGGTTTTCGCGCGAATCTTTCCGACAGCGCACTTGCTCGCCTTCGTCACGTACCGACCGAATCCGGATTTCAGCGTGCCGGTCTGACCGGAGACGGGCATTGCGTGGTCGGCGTACATCTCGGCGAAGCGCGCGGGATCGCCAGTCGTGGTCAGGGCAATCAGTTGAGTCAGGGTGCTGGCCGTCAGGCGATCCTTGCGCGAAACACCGCTGCCGTCATAGAGCGACAGGGGAGCGGGATCAATACCGAGCTCGCGTAGGGAGTCCTCGGCCGCCTGCTTGCTGCCGGCCCAGTCGGTCGGCAAACCGCGCTTGACTGCAACCTGACGGTAAAGAGTCTCAGCAATGTTGTTCTCGGAGTCGAGCAGCATTAGATGCACTGCATCAGCGACTGTGTGTTTGGCATTCTCGGCAATAAGGGTCGCATCAGTCGGCACTGGTGCATCGTCACCGCGCGTCACGGTGAATCCGAGTGATTTCAGCTTCTTGTCGAAGACGTCGACAGCATTAGAGGTGGTGTCCTTCGAGTAGTCGTATAGCCGTGCGAGCGCACGCACTGGAGCTACGACGTACGGCGTGTAACCAGTCGTCCAGCCTGGTGCGTTGCTGGGTGCGGGAAAGAGTGACGTGTCGACATGCACCGTGATCGGGACCGTGGTGTCTCGACCCTTCGCCGCATCAACAGCCAGGTTCTCCAGGCTCTTGGTGCTCAGCATCGGGTCACCGCCGCCCTTGATGTATATCTGCGTGGGGTCGGTGCCGACGAACACCTGAGTGCGGAACGCGTAATCGGGGCCGAGCTGGCTGAGTGCGTTCACGGCGGTGATGAGTTTCATATTCGAGGCCGGGCGTTGTGGATCATTCGCGTCATGGCTGAAGATCGTCGTGCCCGTGGTCAGGTTGGTGACGTTCACGACCACGTCGCGACCGAGCTTGGGGCCGGCGATGCGCTTGGCTAGCACTGAGGCAATCTGAGAGTCCTGGGCCGCGTAGGCCGAGGGATCAGCGGCATCGGCAGCGTGCGCCATGGGGGCGACGATGAACGATCCGGCCAGGACGAGGGGAAGAATGAGCCTGCGCATTACTCCATCATGCGACAGGCCGTTCCTTCTGGCGTGTAGGGGGTACTACGCGTCATGACGCACAATCGGTACATCCCCGCAGACTGGAGTTCCCTGTGCGTCGCCTTGTAACACTGCTTATCAGCGTGCTCGCCCTCACACTGGCGATAGCACCGATGGCCGAGGCGGCTCCGAAGAAGATCGTGACCGGCTGGATTCCTTACTGGATGGCCACGCCCGGTAATCCGGTCGGAGTGAACAACGCGGTAGCTAACGCAGATCTGTTCAGCGAGGTATCGCCCTTCATCTACTCCGCACTCGCCGCAGGCTCCACGGGCGTACGCGTTGCCCTGAACCCGAACTTCTCCAATGGCGCGGCGAATGCGGCCTGGGCCACCAATGCCCTGCGCGGCGCGGGGATCCCGGTGATCCCTTCCATCGCTGACGGCTCCGGCAAGGGAGTGATGGCCAAGACCCTTGCCGACCCGGCCAAGCGCACGGCTCACGTACAAGACATTGTCGCGACCGTCGTCAACAACGGCTATGACGGCATAGATCTCGACTACGAGGTATTCGCCTTCACTGATGGCAGCTCATCGTGGGCCGCGACCCAGCCGAACTGGACCGCATTCGTCAACGAGCTCGCAGGCGCCCTACATGGCCAGGGAAAGAAGCTCTTCGTCACGATTCCCGGCCCGTGCAGCACGACCAATAAATGTGGTGGACAGAACGGCTACTGGGTTTACAACATGGCGGGAATAGCGCCGGCCGTTGATCGCATTCGCATCATGGCCTACGACTACCACGTCAACGGTGCAGGCCCCATTGCCCCGATTGGCTGGGTCACGGCTATCGTGCAGTACGCGATCACGGTCATGGACCCTGCAAAGTTGCAGATCGGCGTTCCGACGTACGGGCGTAGCTGGACCCAGAAGAAGGCCAACGGCAACTATCAACTAAGTGGAAGCTGCCCGACCTCATCACAGGACTCAAAGGCCTACAGCGCTCTCACTTCGAAGTCGGCCGTGAATGACGCCGACATCGCGAAGATCCTGGCGACTAACAACGTGCCCGCCACCGATGTGAAGTGGGACGACGCCTCGCAGGAGAATTTCGTTGAATTCGACAAGGTCGTGAACTGGAGCGGGGGCACGTGCACTGCTCGACGCATCATGTGGTTCGTCGGTCCCCAGGCAGTGCTCGTGCGCACTCAGCTCGTCGGCACGTACGGCATCAGCGCTGCGGCCTGCTGGACAGTCGGCGGGGATGACCCCGCGCAGTGGCCGATGATCCGCGCCTATGCCGAATCACTGGGAACGCTGGATACCTCCATCACGGTTTCCGCACCGCCCAATGCGATTGCAGGTGCGCCGATCCCGATCACCGCAACTGTGGCCTCCAATGGCGCTCCCTTGGCGGGCATCGCGGCCACGTTGCGATTCAAGGCCTCCGGTACCGCTGATTTCGTTGACGTCTCGTCTGCGCCCACCGGGGCAGATGGCGCAGTTGCCTTCGCTCCCGTCGCCTCGACCCCTGGCGATTGGGCTTTATTCGTCGCGGGTGCCGAAGGTCGCGCGGAGAAACTCAGTGATCCGCTAACAATCAGTGTCACCTCGGCGGTCGCCGTGACATCGGCGCCTAAGAAGCGGGTCAAGGCCGGCAGCGTCGTACCCATCGGGGTAATTGCGGTTCCCGCTCTCGACGGCCAGCAGTTCGTGATCCAACTAAGTAAGGCCGGAAACTGGATTAATTCCGGACGGGCAAAGGCCGACGCCTCTGGTAACGCGACGGTGCTGCTGAAGGTGCTCAAGAAGGGTGCCTACACGTATCGCGCGGTTGCCCTGGGGAAGGCCGGTTTCCTGACCGGTGCAAGCGCTCCGTTCCGCATTCGGGTTAAGTAGGGCTGTGAGCTCGCAACTGGATCTGGCCCTGCCGGAGACCGAGGTCGTCGTTGATCGTCCTTGGATCACCTTGGTGTGGAATGACCCGATCAACCTGATGTCGTACGTGACGTACGTGTTCATGGAGTACTTCAAGTACGACCGTGCGAAGGCCGAGCTCTTGATGATGGACGTCCACGAGAAGGGCCGAGCGGTTGTCTCGAATGGCACCCGCGAGGAAATGGAACGCGATGTGACGGCCATGCACGGCTACGGTCTCTGGGCAACCTTGAAGAAGGACGACTGAGATGGGTGGCTTCAGTAAGTCGCTCACCGGTCGAGTCATCCTGCGCGTTGACGAAGTCGAGAAGGGCCTGCTGGTCTCACTCGCGGATCAGGTATGCGAGTTCGTCAGCCCCGAGCCTCATGGGCATTCCGATCCGCTCGCCGCAATCGTCGGCATCGACATGGATGCCGAGTTCCCCGATGACCCGGCCATGGCACGCCTGTTTCCCGATGCCTACCCCGACGACCCGGAAGCGGCGCTCGACTTCCGCAGATTCACCCAGCGCTCCCTGCAAGAGGCCAAGCTCGCGCATGCACGAACCGTGCTGCAGTCGCTGTCGAAGTCGGGGGAGAAAGTCACCCTCGGCGCAGGCGATGTGCCTTCCTGGCTCGGCTTCCTCAACGATGCTCGCCTGGCCATTGGCACCCGCATCGAGATCACCGAAGACAACCACGAAGAGCTCGCCGACCTGCCCGAAGACGATCCTCGCCACGGCATGTTCCACGTGTACGACTGGCTGACCTATCTGCAGGAGTCTCTCGTGCAGTTGCTGCTTCCTTAAATGTAAAACGTGGTGGTGGCCCGAGGGCCACCACCACGTTTTTTTCGTGCTGAGTTGATCACACGGAGGAAGGCGCAGCCTTGATCTCCTGGTCGGCAAATGCCGCATCATCGTTGAAGCTCTTCTCGCGGGCGATCTTGAAGATAAGCAGAGCGAAGAGGCACTTGGCAAGAACGTCGGCGATTGAGTAGCCCACCTGGCGGTAGACGAAGGCGTCAGCGCCGTTCAAGCCGAACATCGGGAACATGTACGAGATCGGGTACACGCCCCAGGTGGCCAGAAGCAACCAACGCAGGCCATTGAGATCCTTGCCCACCTGGACCGGCTGAGACTTGGAAGCGCGCGAGAGCTCCACGAACAGCACGTACAGGATGTAGAGGAACGGAATGGAGGAGATTGCTCCCCAGATGCCCTTGGTCATGTTGTCAGACGAGAGCTCGCCGGGGTAGCCGAGAATGATCATCAGGGCGGATGCCGGGATGAGCTTCAGCAGCAGTGACTTGCGAGTTGCCTGCGGCAGGGCGAGAACTGCGACGGTTTCGAAGAGCAGCAGCGGAACAGTCAGCAGCCAGTCGACGTAGCGGTAGCCCTCATTGAATCCGGGGCCGCTCACCAGTTCAAAGGTGGTTGCCGCACCCGCAGTAACGGCCGATCCGGCGCCGTTGGCTACGTAGGCCTCCGTGAAGGAATTGAAGATACGGAAGTAGTGGTAGCCGGCGATCACGCACACGATGGCCGAGACGACCAGAGCGAGGCGGTAGCGCGGAAGAACGCGTCCCTGTACTGCGAGCAAGAAGACGACAGTGCCGATCATTGATGCGAGTGCGAATGACAGCACGTTGAATACTGTCTGGTATTGCGAGTTAGATAGTTCTAAAACCGAGTCCACGTAATCCTCCTCAGGTGAGGCGGACCACCCGCCTCATCGTGGCGTCGGGCGACCGAGGTCGCGAGGCGTCACGCATCAGTCCACCCGTACGGACATTCCCGCAACTCGAGAGGGGTGATTGTCCGATCACACGTGCGTTAAAAAGGTGGAATGTAACGATTCCCCTACGATCTGGGCATGCTCACCATTTCCCAGCAACTCGTGGACGCGATCGTCGCGCATGCGCGCGCAGATCATCCTGATGAGGCCTGCGGAGTGATTGCCGGGCCGGTCGGCACCGACACTCCGACCCGATTCATCCCGATGGTCAATGCCGCCCGCTCGCCGACCTTCTATGAGTTCGACTCGGTCGATCTCCTCAAGCTGTATCGCGAGATGGACGATAACGATGAGATTCCTGTCGTGATCTACCACTCACATACGCACACCGAGGCCTACCCCTCGCGAACCGACATCTCACTAGCGGGGGAGCCAGAGGCTCACTATGTGCTCGTCTCCACGCGCGAGACTGGAACCGAAGATGGTCCCTACGAGTTCCGCTCGTATCGCATTGTCGACGGTGCGGTCACTGAAGAACCTGTGGTGATTACCTGAAGTCCTGTGACGGAGGTCTCCTGCGAACTGTTTGCAGGTGATGCCCTGGCGGTGGCGGTTCACCCCTTTCGTCCGTAACCTGTCATACGCACGCTGCGAAGGCGGCGACGAGACATTTCGGAGTAGACCATGGCAGTCGAGGTTCGGATCCCTACGATCCTGCGCTCGTTCACCGGCGGTGAGAAGACAGTGTCCGCTGAAGGCACGTCGTTGCAGTCGGTGATCGCCAGCCTCGATGCGTCGTACCCCGGGATCGGCGATCGCCTACTCGATGACAGCGGCCTGCGTCGCTTCGTCAACATCTACCTCAACGATGAGGATGTTCGCTTCCTCGATGGTCTTTCGACTCCTGTTGCCGACAACGACTCGATCACGATCTTGCCGGCCGTCGCCGGCGGCTGACGTGCGTTTCGACTCTCTGCTTGACTCGGTGGGGCATACCCCGCTGGTGGGTCTCCCTCGGCTTTCGCCCTCCGCTGACGTGCGCCTGTGGGCCAAGCTCGAGGATCGCAATCCGACCGGCTCTATCAAGGATCGCGCCGCGCTTGCGATGATCGCCCAGGCGGAAGCCGATGGACGCATCAAGCCCGGGGACACCTTGTTGGAGCCGACGTCAGGTAACACCGGCATCTCACTCGCCATGGTGGCCAAGCAGCGCGGCTACAAGCTGATCTGCGTCATGCCGGAGAACACCTCGTCAGAGCGCACGCAATTGCTGCTGATGTGGGGTGCCGAGGTCATCTACTCGCCTGCAGCGGGTGGCTCGAATGAGGCCGTGCGCGTGGCCAAGGGTCTCGCAGCCGAGCACCCGGACTGGGTGATGCTTTACCAATACGGCAACCCAGCGAATGCTCAAGCGCATTACGACGGCACCGGCCCCGAGCTGCTCGCCGATCTGCCGACCATCACTCACTTTGTTGCAGGCCTGGGCACCACTGGCACCTTGATGGGAGTCGGACGCTACTTCCGCGAACACAAGCCTGACGTCGAGATCATTGCCGCCGAGCCTCGCTACGGCGAGCTTGTGTATGGGTTGCGAAACATCGACGAAGGATTCATTCCCGAGCTCTATGACGCATCGATACTCACGTCGCGGTTCTCCGTGGGTCCGCGTGATGCCGTGAAGCGAATGCGCGAACTGCTCGAGGTCGAGGGGATCTTCGCGGGCGTTTCGACCGGCGCGATCTTGCACGCGGCGATCGGCACGGCGAACAAGTGCGTGAAGGCCGGCGTATCCGCTGACATTGCCTTCATCGTCTGTGACGGCGGCTGGAAGTACCTGTCTACAGGCGCGTATGAGGGCACCCTCGATGATGCTGAGGATGCCCTCGACGGCCAGCTGTGGGCGTAACGCCCGGCTGAACTAGATGTTCTGGGTGAACCAGGCCTTCGCTGAAGCGGTGTTGATCATCAGCAGGATGATCAGGTTGATGATGATGCTGACGAAGCCACCGCGGCCCAGGGCGAACAGGCCGAAGATGATGTTCAGCACGGCGAGCAGCGAGATCAGCATGTGTGCGGTGGCGCTGCCGAGGAACGTGAGCTTCGAGAGCCAGAAGTAGATCAGGCCAAGGAAGACCATCAGGGCGCCGTTGAACCACAGGTAGAAGGTGCTCACGGTCTGGGTGTTGCCGAATGCGTCGGTCCAGGTGGGGTTGTCGCCGAAGGCAGCGAAGAACAGCCACACACCAAGGAAGATGTTGAAGACGGCGGCAAGGATGATCAGGAAGCCGACGACGGTAACTCCGCCGGGGCGCTTCATCGTGGGCATATTCATTTCTACGGACATGTCTCTCCTCCGGGGAAGTACTTTTCGCGCTTCGGCCGGTCGGCCGACGTCTTGCAGAGTAGGGAACCGTGAGGCCAAAGAGGGGGACGCGCGCCGTAGGCTGGGCTCGTTATGGCTGATGCACCCGTGGGAATCATGGATTCAGGGGTCGGCGGGCTCACTGTCGCCCGGGCGATCCTCGATCAGTTGCCCCATGAGCCTGTCCTGTACGTAGGCGACACCGCGCGAGGTCCGTACGGACCTCGCCCCTTGGCCGAGGTGCGTGAATTCGCGATCGAGATTATGGATCGCCTCGTCGATGACGGCGTCAAGGCCTTGGTGATCGCCTGCAACTCCGCGAGTGCCGCGACCTTGCGCGACGCCCGAGAGCGTTACGACGTTCCGGTGATCGAGGTCGTGCACCCAGCCGTCCGTCGCGCGGCTGCTGCCACGCGCAGCGGTCGAGTGGGCGTGATCGGCACGTCGATGACGATCACGAGTGCTGCGTACGAGGATGCCTTCGCGGCCGCGCCTGACATCAATGTCGTCTCCGTCGCCTGTCCGCGCTTCGTCGAATTCGTTGAGGCGGGCATCACGAGCGGCCCCGATCTGCTGGCCAGTGCTCGCGAGTACCTAGCCCCATTGCAGGACGCTGATGTCGACACTCTCGTGCTCGGCTGCACTCACTACCCACTTCTCACTGGCGTGCTCTCTTATGTGATGGGCGAAAACGTCACACTGGTCTCGAGTGCTGAGGAAACGGCCAAGGATGTCTATCGCACGCTCGTCGCTCGCGATCTGATTCGCGATGCTTCGCTTCCTGAACCCGTCCATCACTTCATGGCAACCGGTGACCCGGCCGAGTTCCAGCGCCTCGGCCGCCGCTTCCTCGGCCCGGAGATCGGCACCGTCGAATCCTTGGCCTGAGTGCTCATCTAGGGTTCGAGCATGACTCGTACCGATGGCCGCACCAATGATCAGCTCCGTCCCGTGACCTTCGAGCGCAATTGGCTCGATCAGGCAGAAGGTTCGGTGCTCGTCTCCTTCGGTCGCACGCGAGTGCTGTGCGTGGCGTCATTCACCGAAGGCGTGCCGCGTTGGCTCAAGGGCTCCGGCAAGGGCTGGGTCACTGCCGAGTACGCGATGCTGCCGCGGTCGACTAATACCCGCAATGACCGCGAGAGCGTCAAGGGCAAGGTTGGTGGCCGCACCCAGGAAATCTCCCGACTCATCGGCCGCTCGCTGCGCGCCGTTGTCGACATGGACGCGCTGGGCGAGAACACCATCGTGATCGACTGCGATGTGCTGCAGGCTGATGGTGGCACCCGCACCGCTGCCATCACGGGTGCCTACGTCGCCCTTGCTGACGCGATCGACTGGGCCATCGCCAAGGGCATCATGAAAAGCTCACCGCTCAAGGACACTGTTGCTGCTGTCAGCGTCGGCATCATCGACGGCGAACCGCGTCTTGACCTTCACTACGACGACGATGTGCGCGCCGAGACCGACATGAATGTCGTCATGACCGGTGACGGCCGCTTCATCGAGATCCAGGGCACCGCCGAAGGCGAGCCTTTTGATCGCGCCCTGCTCGATCAGTTGCTTGCACTCGCAGGAGATGGCTGCACCACGCTCACGGCCATGCAGGCCGCTGCCCGGGCCTGACATGCGTGTAGTGCTCGCCACTCAGAATGCGCACAAGCTCATCGAGATGCGTCGCATTCTCGACGAAGCAGGTCTCGACATTGAGCTCGTGGGCACTGATCAGTTCCCCGATCTGACTGACGTAGCTGAAACCGGTTCAACCTTCGCTGCCAATGCACTTCTCAAGGCCCGCTCGGTCTGCTCCGAGACCGGCCTGCCTGCCATTGCCGATGACTCCGGTCTGGGCGTCGATGCCCTCAACGGCATGCCGGGCATCTTCTCCGCGCGCTGGTCAGGTGCTCACGGAGACGACCTCGCCAACTTGAACCTGTTGCTCGGTCAACTCACCGATGTACCCGACGCCCGCCGTGGCGCTGCCTTCCACTGCGCCGCAGCGGTGGTGCTCCCGGACGGCACCGAGCGCGTGGTCGAAGGCACCATCGACGGCACGCTGATTCGCGAGCCCCGCGGTACCAACGGTTTTGGCTACGACCCGATCTTCATCCCTGTCGGTGAGACACGTACCACCGGCGAGATGAGCGCCGACCAAAAGGATGCCATCAGCCACCGAGGCCGCGCCATGCGCGCGCTGGTTCCCGTGCTTCGCGAAATTCTCTCGTAGGTCGAGACTCCCTCAGATTCCTTCGCAATGGAGACAAGAACTTTTGAGTCTCCATTGCGAAGCAATCGCCGGTCGTCGCATGTTCGCCGTCACAGTTGTACGCGAAACGGAATCCCCGTCCCTATCGAGGCTTAAGGAACTGTCCTTGATAGGGACGGCGATGCAGTGCAGCGAACGACTAGAGATGCGTGTTCGCGCGCTCGAGATCGTCCTCGAAGTCAACCTCGACAGCGAAGAGATCGCTGATGTCGAGGGGAACGACCTTCATCCCCACCTTCTCGATGGCAATTTCGATACCGCGCTCGAAGTAGTCCGTGTCGGCGCATGCCTCAAGGCCAGCGATGAGGTCGGCGCGATCGGATGCGCTGATGTAGTTGATGCCGACTGATTCACCGAGGGCGTTCTCGACTGTCTTGGAAAGCAGCGCAACATTGCCCTCGGCATCGACTGTGTACTTGACCTCTTCCTCTGCCGTCGCTGAAGTGTTGACGCAGATGAACGATGTGCCGGCGTCCATGAGGGGCTTCGCTCGCTCGAGCACAGCAGGGTCGAACACGACGTCACCATTCATCCAGAGCACTCCTCCGTCGCTGGCGATGCGCAGCGCCTTGAGGAGACTGCGGTTTGTGTTGGTCTGGTCGTAGTTCTCGTTGTAGACATAGGCCACGTCAGGAAATGCCTCGATGATCAACTCGAGCTTGAAGCCGATGACAGTCATGACGCGAAGATCAGCACCGAATGCCTTCTCGAGGTTGTCCATCTGCTGGCGCATGATGGTGCGGCCGTCGACGAGAGGGGTGAGCGGCTTGGGCCAGGGCTTGCCGAGGCGTGTTCCCATCCCCGCAGCCAGGATGACGGCCTGCACGTTCATGATCACTCCCGTTGCCAAAGCGTGTCTCGCGGAACACCCCTGTGACCTGTGCTGTACCTGAAGGCGAGCGTGGTGTCCGGGTGATCCTCAGATGGTCGGTATCGTAGCGGGGTGCATGTCATCTGGGAGCACCGCCAAGTGCTCCGAATGCTGGTCCTTCGTGACCTGCAGAAGACCTACACCAAATTGCGTCTGGGTTACCTCTGGACCTTGCTCGAACCCCTGGGCATGTCGATCGTTCTCTGGCTCGTCTTCTCTGTGCTGCTCTCCAGGCATATCGGTCAGCAGCCCTACGCGCTATTCATCACTATCGCGATCCTGCCGTGGTGGTGGTTCACCAAGGGCATCGCGCAGTCGACACGCTCGTTCAAGCGAAATACGAATGCGCTTCGCATTAGCCTGCTGCCCACTGAGATATGGGTGCTTCGAGTCGTGCTGGTGTCGATGATTGAGTTCCTCTTCTCGCTGCCGATCATTCTCATTGCGATGATCTTCACGCGCACCATCCCCGGCCCGCTGATCATCTTCTATCCGGTTGCCGTGATCCTGCAGTTTCTTCTCATGTACGGCCTTGGCCTTTTGGTGGCCTCGGGAGTCGCCATCATCCCTGACCTCGATCGAATCGTGCGCATCTGCATGCGCGCACTGTTCTACTTATCACCGGTTCTGTACTCGATCACCAAGATCCCGGAGCATGTCCAGCCAATCGCAGCGATTAATCCCCTCGTGGGAATCCTGGGTTTGTATCGCATCGGTTTCTGGACCGAGGAAATCGAGACGCCGTGGCACTACGGCGTGTCATTCGGTGCTGTGATTCTCGTCATCGGAATCGGCCTGCTCGTCTTCAAGAAGCTCGAACCACGCATCCTGAAGGGGGTGTGAGATGGCCCGTATTCACCTGACCCCTGAGCTCGACTCGATGATCGACTTCGCTGGTGTGGGCAGCTCAGTGGTGCGTCAGACAAGGCGTGGCGGTGGAGGTCGCAAGCATGCTCTGCGCCGGATGGCTGGTGAGTTCCAGAACGAGACCGAGTGGATCCTTCGGGACATCACCACTTCAGTTCGAGTCGGTGAGTCGGTTGCGCTAATTGCCCTTCCGGATGACGGCCGCGAGGAGTTTCTCCGGCTGGCCGCCGGAACCCTCATCCCTGATACCGGAGTCGTACGTCGCAAGAATTACGTGGTTCCTTTCGTGGGTGTAGTCCCGGCACTCGATCGCTCGTACACATTTCGTCAGAACATCTACATCATCGGCGGACTTCTGGGCATGACGCCCAGTGAAGTCGAATCGAAGGTGGACCGTATCGCCGAAGAAGCCGATCTGGATGGTCGCCTGGACAAGTACCTGAGCAACGCACGTCCTATCGTGCGCCAGAAGCTCGCCTGGGCGATCTGCATGGCCGTCGAAACGCGTGCCTATGCGATCGAACAGCTCCTCGTCGTCGGCGACGGTGAGTATCGCGAGCACTGCTGGGCCGAGCTGGATCAGAAGCGTGCTGACGGACTTACCTTCCTGGTGTCCAGTGACAACGATGACGATCTCCTGCGTTTCTGCGATCGCGCGATCGTGCTTGGAAGTGGCTCGATCATCGCCGAGACCTCAGTCGAGGAAGGTCTTGCCATACGCAAGGAAATGGTTCCGAGCTCCAAGCGCAAGAAGGACAAGGCGCGAATCGAGGAAGACGAAGAGGGCGAGTACGAGGATCTCTGATCTGGTCTAGGTAGGCTTGGCCCGATGTTCACCAGTGGATGCGAGGCTGCGGCATGACTGATCGACCGTCACGCCCCACCGTGGCCGAAATCCGCGAGGTGTGCCAGCCGCCTGCCATTCGTGGACGCAAGAACTCTGAGCATTGGGTCGCAGATGTCTACTTGCGCGACATCTCGCCGTACCTGACCAAGTTGTTGCTTCGCACGCCGATCACCGCGAATCAGGTCACCTGGCTGATGATTCTCACCGGTGCGGGTGCCGGGCTCGTCGTACTGATCCCAGGTGTTATCGGTGGCCTACTTGCCATGCTGCTCGGCCAGATGCAGATGCTCTGGGACTGCTGCGATGGCGAGGTCGCGCGCTGGCGCAAGAAGTCCTCGCCGCTCGGGGTATTCCTCGACCGCGTGGGTCACTACACAACTGAAGGCATCATCCCGATTGCACTGGGCTTCCGTGCCGCCGGCTTCCCGAATCCCGGCTGGCTCGATTCGCCGTGGCCGTTGATCGGCGCTCTGCTCGCCGTGATGATTCTTTACAACAAGGCTCTGAACGACATGGTGCATGTGTCGCGTGCCTACAACGACTTGCCCAAGCTTGCTGATCGCGCCGACGTCGGAGTTCCGAAGGCGGCAGGCCTGCGCAACCTTCGCTCATTCGCCCGCTTCGTTCCCTTCCATCGCTCGTACCATTCAGTCGAGCTCACCATTTTGATCTTCCTCGCATCTATCGGAGATGCGATCACAGGTGATCTCGTCGTGACGAGAATCCTGCTCGCCTTCCTCGCGATCTTCGGCGTCATCACGATCATTGGCCACCTCGCGTCCATCCTGAGCTCGAGCAAGCTGCGCGCATGACCGCCAGGTATGGCGTTGTTGTCCTGACGATGGGCAAGCGCCCGGAGGAACTCCAGGCTGCGGTGGCCTCGATTTTGAATCAGCGTGACGTCGAGGTTGATGTTGTCGTGGTGGGCAACGGGTGGATTCCCACTGGCCTGCCTGCGCAGGTCAAGACACTCGCGCTGCCGGAGAACCTCGGTATTCCTGCCGGCCGTAATGCCGGTGTTCCCGAAGTCGACGGTGAGTTGATCTTCTTCCTCGACGACGACGCCTGCCTGGCAAATGATGGCTTCCTTGCTGATCTGGCCCGCAGGTTTGCTGCCGACCCCACCTTGGGCCTGATTCAGCCGCGCGTGGTTGATCCGACCGGCGCCGTGGCACCCGGTCGATGGGTGCCACGCTTGCGTCCCGGTAACCATGCAACCCCCGGTCCTGCCACTGCTCTGTGGGAGGGCGCTGTCGCAATGCGACGCGAGCTCTTCGATGCGATTGGCGGCTGGCCCGATCCGTTCTTCTATGCGCACGAGGGCATCGAGCTCGTCTGGCGCGTGTGGGATGCCGGCTACACGGCCTGGTACGCAGGCGACGTGAGCGTGCATCACCCCGTGATCGATCCCGCACGTCATGAGGTCTACTACCGACTTAATGCACGCAATCGAGTGTGGCTGGCTCGTCGCAATCTTCCTGTGGTTCTTGAACCGATCTACGTTGGCACGTGGGTGGGAATCACGGTGCTGCGCATGCGCGACAAGGATGCGTTGAAAGCTTGGTTCGGCGGATTGCGTGAAGGCATGACCGAGAATCCGGGCGGACGACGTGCGATGAAGTGGCGCACCGTGTGGGAGATGACCAAGGCCGGACGGCCGCCGGTTATCTAGTGCGCGTTACTTCGCGCAGTAGAGAGCGAATCAACCGTCGGTCGATTGTTTCTCCAAGGCCTGCTGCGCAAACTACTTTGCGCAGTAAGCCTCATCACCGGAGTTCACGTTCGCGGTGAGATCCTTCATCGCCGCCGCGATCTGCACTGGCTTCACGCCGGTGAAGTCACTGCCGATGACGAGATCCATGGCCTGGCCCTGACCCGTCTTGGCAACTCCGTTTGCGGTCGTTGCGTAGATCAGGGTCTTGGCTGATACGTCGTAGTCAGGGTCGTAATTGACCGTGGTCGTCGTGACGTCCTTGGTGTCCCAGTTACCGGTATCGCGGACAAGGTAGCCCTCGGCCTTGAGCTGCTTGGCGACCTTCTTGGCCAGGCCCTTGGTGGTAGTGCCGTTGTAGACGTTCACTCGAATGCCTGAAGGCTCGGCCTTGAGCAGCGGCTGATCACCCGCGGGCTTCGGCGGCCACGTCGTGTCGTTCGCGATGGCTTCCCAGATCGGCTTAGCCTTCTTCTTGTTCAAAAGGACGGTGGCGCCGTCACCGCTGGGGTACCAGGGCATCGTGGTGAAGGTGACCTTGCTCGGCTTGAGGTCCTTGAGGCTGAGCGCGATTTCCTTGAGGTTGTCGACGTTCGCGAGGGTCGGGTCAGCGGTCAGCGACTCAGTGGCGGCGTTCAGGACGCCGAGCATCTTGGCCGGATTCAGCAAGGTGCCGCTCGACAGTGTCTTGCGGAGAAGTGACGACAAGAATGCCTGCTGTCGACGAATGCGCGAGGTGTCGGAGCCGTCGCCGAGTCCGTGGCGGGTGCGTACGAACGCCAGTGCTTCTTCGCCATTGACGACGTGCAGGCCCTTGCTCATCTTCAGGCCGCTCTTGACGTCATTGACGTCTTCAGTCAGGCAGATCTCAACGCCGTCGAGGGCATTAACGATCTTCTTGAATCCACCGAAGTCGACGAGCATGAAGTTGTTGATGTCGAGGCCGGTCATCTCGTGCACAGCCTTGATCGTGCAGCCAGGGCCGCCGAGCTCGATCGCTGAGTTGAAGCGGGCCTTGTAGCCACCGACCGTGCTGCCATCAGACTTCTTGCACTCGGGCAAGGTGATCATTGTGTCGCGCGGAATGCTGACTGCGATCGCACTTTGTCGATCGGCGCTCACGTGCAAAAGGATCGTGGTGTCGGAGCGCGCGCCGCTGATCACGCCGGCCTTGCCGTATCCCTTATTGCCCTTGCCTTGTCGGGTATCGCTGCCCATCATCAAGATATTGAGCGGGGTGTAGTTACCGGTCTGCTCATCGACCAGGGCGGGTGCCGCAGAGGAGCCGGTCTGGCCGCTGATGTCGATCGCGGTGATGTTGCCGGTCAGGTGCCCCAGAAGCATGTTCACGCCCACGCCCACGATCGTCATCGCCAGTACGGCGACGGCAAGCACGGCAGCCAGCAGGCGGGGCCAGCGGCGGCGGGCAGGGGTACTCATTGGTGCTCCTTTGTGGGGGTTCATCCATGGTAAGTCGCTGCTGGCTGAATGCTGACCAGCGGCACTCCCGCATAGGACGCGTCTCCACGAGGAAGGGTTCCCGACATTTCGGACATTACTCGTGGGGTGAATCACCTAAAGATGTTGTTGGTGTGACTGATGGGGCATGTGAGAATGGAAGGCAGGCGGGGCCTTCCTCACCCGCCGGGAAGGCACGTGTGTCCAGATCCGTACGACCGCGCCTCGTGCGCGCCCTCGTACCCACCCTGGGCCTGGCCGTCATCCTCTCCTCCGCGGCCGCTCCGGTGGCCTTCGCCAAGGCCCGCGCAGGTATCGCCCTGCCCGCTGCTTCGACCACTGACACCACGTATGGCAGTGGCGCCCCGATCCAGCTCACGACCAGCACTCCTGGACCGCTGAATTGGAGCGTGGCGATTGCCTCACGGTGCGCTCAGGTGCGCACCCTCACCGGTCAGCAGCCGGCAGCCGGCCCACTTGCCATTGCCTGGGACGGCCTCACCGATGCCGGACAGCCGGCACCTCCCGGCAACTACACGCTTACTCTCACCGGCTCCAATGGCGGCGACACTGTCAACGCCCTAACTGCCTACGCGCGCGTCGACGCATCGCCGGGTTCACCCGCAGATCCGTGCGGGCCGCCCGACAAGTTCCAGATCACCGGTGCCGGCTTCGGCCACGGTGTGGGCATGTCGCAGTGGGGCGCATACGGCATGGCACAAGAAGGCGCAGATGCCTCGACGATCGTGTCGCACTACTTCCTTGGATCAAGCGTGCAGCCGGTGCAGGACGACATGAACATCCGCGTCAACTTGCTCTATCACGTACCGAATGCCAAGTTCCGCACTGAGCCTCTCGATGCCGACGGGGGAGCGATCGAGCTCACCATCGGCTCTGCTGTGGTTCTCGGTGGCCCCGGTGACACGTTCACCACTGAACTCGTTCCCGATGGAGTGCGAGTCATCAAGACCACGAATGGCGCAGCGACGGATCTCGGCACCGCGCCGAAGATCGGCGTGCGCTGGGCAGGTACCAGGACTCCAGGTACTGCTGCAGGTGGCGCGACTTTGCTCAACATCACCGGACCGAAGGGCACCCTGGCTTCCCCGGGCCATCGCTATCGCTTCGGCTCTATTGAGATCGTGCCCTTCAATGGCGACACAGGCCGCACGCTCAATGTCGTGAATGCCCTGCGCTTGCACGAGGAGTACCTGTACGGAATCTCCGAGGTCACGAGCGCGTGGCCACTCGCGGCACTCCAGGCGCAGATCATCGCGGCCCGTTCCTACGCACTCAGCAAGATCAATGCTGGTGTGCGTAAGCCGTGCGCATGTCATCTCGACGATGGCATGGGCCCGTACAGCGATCAGACCTTCACCGGCTGGAGTAAGGCGAGCGCAGCTAAGGGTGACAACTGGGTTGCAGCGGTCAATGGCACGCTCTCATCTGACACGACAGGTCTTGCCCTGCTCGACAGCACCGGCAAGCCGATCAAGGCGTTCTACACCGCGTCGACAGGCGGTCTCACGACATCCTCGAAGGATCAGTGGGGCGGCGATCTTCCCTATGCGCAGGTGGTCGACGATCACTGGTCGCTCAATGCACCGAACCCCGACCGTTCCTGGACGATCCCTGTGACGCAGGCGAAGATGGCGCAAATCTTCGGCGTTCCGCAGGTGACCAGCGTCAACATCACTGATCGCATCGGCTCGGGCGCCCTTAAGCAAATCACTGCAACGTTGCCCGACGGTCGCACCGTGACCAAGGGCGGCACCGCCTTCATGTCGGCGATCGGTGCGAAGTCGCGATACATCCAGTCGGTCGACGGTCAGATCGGAACTCCGCTTCCGACTATTGCGTCGACCGTGATTACGCCGACGGTGCCGGTCACTCCCGAAGGAGCACCTCCCGTCCCGGGAACGACTCCTGCACCGCAGACCCCTGCGGTCGTCGCCCCGGCTGCAGTAACTGTTTCGCTTACTGTCGGTCCTACGGTCACGCCCAAGGTCGGCAGTTCACTCGTCTTCTCAGGCGCATTGTCGACGGCTAAGAAGGGCCTTCGCATCGAGCGCCAGATGCTGATCAACGATGTGTGGCGGACGAAGGCCAAGGCTAAGACCAGGAAGAACGGCACGTTCACCTTCACCATCAAGAAGGCCGTGCCGGCCGGTGCGGTGTATCAGTACCGAGTGGTGGTCTTCAAGAAGAAGCAGGTGCTCGCCGTGAGCGAGCCGACCACCATCACTGTCACTCCGTAGTTAGAGCACCACGATGCGCGATGCGCGCTCCTGCTCGGCAATCGACTCAGCCGCATTCTCATCCGTGCACATGATGATCGAGCCGCCGGTTACCAGTGGTGCGGCAAGTGCCCAGACCCATGACTCGGGATTGCGTTCATCGCTGCAGACAACAACGGTGCGCTCAGCAGTTGCGCCGACGTCTGGCACCTCGGAGCTGAATCGGCCGCGTGCTGAAAAGCCATCAGGCTGCATCCGCACCACGACAGAGGCATCGATGCATCCATCAGGCACGGAGCCCGGCACCGTGAGTCCGAATGGGTGCAGCGACACCACGACCACATCGCAGGTTGCTGACGCAGCCAACGACTCGGCATCACCAGAAGTGCACACGACTAGATCGGCGGTGCTCGAGTCGCCGAAGGGCTCGCACTCACCGCCGATTGCTGCAATGCCACCAATCCACAGACTGCGCTGCCAATGCCAGGGAAGGTGAACGGCGATCCGAGCACCCGAGTCGAGCAGGAATTCGTCAGCGAGGGCACCTGCCACCTTGGCAGCGCCATTCTCGGTCGAGATCGCCGAGAGCTCCATCCGCTCATCGCCGGAAATGTAGGTAAGAAGCGGGTCCACGCCATGGGTGCGGCGGCGGGTGGTCAGCAGGCCCCACATATCAGCATCGGTCACGGTGCGAACACTATGACGTCGCACTTAATGCCGGGAACCGCGGCGAGCTTTGCATCGCATGTGTAGAGGGGAGCTTCGAGAAGTTCCGCGAGAACGAGGTACCCCGAGTCGAAGGCGGTCGCATTTGGAGTGAGTTGAATCATCCGGGGTATCTGTAGGTCAATGGGAAACAGTCGGATCGGCATTGCTGGAAGTGCGTTGGCGGAGCGAGTGAACGCATCAGTGGCGAGACGCCCCTGGAGGAGCATGCGTCGCATTGCCGACAGACACTCGATACGGACGTAATCGGGCGCGCACCACGAATCTTCTGCGGGAAGTTGCTTGCGCACGTGCTCGTAGCGAGGCGAGGTAAGCAGGGCGACGAATGCGCTCGCATCGAGGACAGCTGTCATCCGAGCTCGTCTCGATGGGCCCGGACCGCCTCGACGATGTCAGCGGTGGATACCTCGCCGCGGGGGATTGAATCGAGAAGAACAGTGAGTCGATCCTCGATTGCCGATCGTTCGACTTGGGTGTGCAGGACGCTGAGGAGGTATTGCTGTACGGATTGGCCCGCTCCCGCAGCGAGAGTCTTGATGGATTCGTTGAGCTCGTCAGGCACATTTCGGATGGTGATCACAGTCATGCATGCATTATGCATGCATCGTGGGCAAGGGTCAACGGATGAGCTCGAGCCGCTGTGTGACTGCCGGCACCTCGCGGGATACGGGCGCTCGCTCGGGCTTATGGCACCCTGGCGGCATGACCGAAGCCGTACTGCTCGTCGGTGGCCAGGGCACGCGCCTGCGTCCGCTCACCATCAACACCCCCAAGCCGATGCTGCCGGTGGCCGGCGTGCCCTTCACGGTGCACCAGATCACCCGCGCCCGCGATGCAGGCGTCACGCGCATCGTGCTCGGCACGAGCTACAAGGCAGATGTCTTCAAGGAGTTCATCGATGCCAGCGATCTCGGTATCGAGGTCGTCATCGCAACCGAAGACGAGCCCCTAGGCACCGGCGGTGCGATTCGCCACGTGCTGCCGTATCTCGAGAGCGGTGCCGACGAGCCGGTGCTCGTCTTCAATGGCGACATCCTCTCCGGACTCGACATCGCCGGCCTGGTGGGCAGACATCAGGAGACCAATAGCGACGTCTCGCTCTACCTGACCACAGTCGAGGATCCGCGTGCGTTCGGCCTAGTGCCGACCGACGCGAATGGCAGGGTCATTCAGTTCCTCGAGAAGCCGCAGACTCCCGAGGAGATCGTCACCGACCAGATCAACGCTGGTTGCTATGTCTTCAAGCGCTCGGTCATCGATTCGATCCCGACCGGTCGCCCGGTGTCCGTTGAGCGGGAGACCTTCCCGGGCCTGCTCGAATCAGGCGCAGTCCTGAGCGGCATCGTCGATCGCGGCTACTGGCTCGACCTCGGAACTCCGCTTGCCTTCGTGCAGGGTTCCTGCGACCTCGTGTTGGGCAAGGCTCCGAGCCCCGCTGTCGCGAAGACCGGGCAGTCACTCGTTCTCGACGGCGCCTCGGTTGCAGGCGATGCGATGCTCACTGGCGGCACGACCATTGGTTCGAATGCGAGTGTCGCGAGCGGCGCGATCATTGACGGCGCAGTCATCTTTGACTCGGCTCAGGTGGGTGTGAATGCCCGCATCACCAACTCGATCATCGGCGAGGGTGCTGTCATCGGTGCCGACTGCGTGATCGACGGCGCAGTAATCGGTGATGGTGCGGTGATTGGCTCAGGTAACGAACTTATTGCTGGCGTACGTGTGTGGCCGGGTGCGAATCTGGGCGAGACCAGCGTGCGTTTCTCTAGCGATCGCAGCTAGCACTAGGTGATCAGGCCGCGCTTCTTGGCAACGCGATAGAGATCGGTCTTAGTTGAGACCTCGTAACCGGCCTTGGTGTACTTCGCGCGCACGCGCTTGATGTATTCCTGCGCAGTGGTGACTGAAACACCCATGCGGCGTGAGACCGCTTCCATCTTCAGCCCTGATGCGTAAAGCGAGAGCGCAGTGCGCTCCTGATCGGAAAGCTTGACGTCAGAGTGCAGGTCGCCGACGAGCGCCATCGCGATCTCTGGTGACATGAACGGTTTGCCGGCAAGAGTCGAATCGATCGCCGCGCGAATCTGAATCACGTCGGTCTGCTTCGAGACGTAGGCGAGTGCACCTGCCGACATCGACTCGCGCACGATCATCGGGTCGCCGAGGGCGCTGATGACCATCACCGGTACTCCGGCTTCAACGAGTGCACGCACGTTCGCGATGGGGTTTGAGTCATCACCGAGATCGAGGTCGAGCAGCGCGCAGTCGACTCCCTTGCGCTTCGCGGCATTCAGGGCGTCGGCGATGACCGTGCCCTCGTAGGCAATCTCGACATCACCGAGTTCGTTGATGAGCCCGGTGATCAGGGCAGAACGCACGAGGGGGTGATCCTCGAGCACAATGAAACGCAGCTTCTGAGCAGCCATGGTGACCTCCTGTGAGCACACGGTAGCGCATCACGGGGGACTTCTGTCCCCCATTTCGCGTCAGAGGTCGGGGGACCGATATGCCTGGATTACCGACTCTAGAAGTGGACGCACCTGATCGACGTCGATGCCTGTGCGCGAGGCGATCATCGATGTGGGCAGACCTGCCGCATAAAGCACCAGGGCACGCTCAGCAAGCGGATCCAGCACCACGGTCGAACCTTCGACCGGCACCAGAACCGCAGCCAAGTCGGGGGAGAGCCACGGCTTTTGAGCCTCAGCAGCGGTCACAGCGTCGGCAAGCTGATCGATGATTGAGCGCTTCGGCACGTACGCCCAGGCACCAGCAACCACGGCCTCTTGCACCAAGAGCGCCTGCTCGTGAGCGCTGATCATGACCACCGGAATTCCAGCGTCCCTCAAATGCAGGACAGTTTCTGCAGGTGCTCGTCCATCGCCGAGGTCGAGATCGACGATGGCGCAGGTGGCATCATCCGCCGCAGAAAACTCAAGTGCGTCAAGAAGATGCGCTCCGCGATATGCGATCGTTGCGCCGGGGAACGCGGTGCTCAAATGATCAGTGATCGCACCGAGAACGAGAGGATGATCCTCAAGCACGATGAACGAGTGGCGGGGCACCGGCACACCATAAGGCAGGAGTCGAGCGCGTGAGCGAGTCATCGAAGGATGCAACGCAGCTTGTTGCAATCTTCGAGCGCACTGGCGCTACAGCGCTCGTGGCCGCAGGCGTGATCGAGTTTCTTCCGGCGCTCTATCTCCTCGTGATTCATGAAGGTGAACTGCCTGGCTCGATCTGGCTTACGTGGATGATCCCGGTCGTAATCTTCCTGGTGGGCTTTCTTCCCCGCCTGCGCAGGAATCAAGGTCTTATCCAGGCATTCGCCGGACTGCTTTTCCTTGTTCTCGCGATCGCGATTCCGCAGTCGTACGGTCCTGGTTGGCTCCCTCTCCCGTTCTCCGCATTCGCGGTGGCCTTCGGAGCTGCCTTCACGCTCAGTGCCGCCCCGGCACTGGTCGTCATCGTTTTGGCGGCTTTCCTCAACCTCATCGCGGTGCTGTTTCCGACTCCACAGATGATCCTGGCGGCGGCCGAACTGGCAGGCGGCACCATTGGCCCGATTTTCATCCTCATCGCCGCGCCCGCCTTGCTGGGTATGGCCTATAGCTGGCGTCGGGCGGCTCGAATTGCTGACGCGAGCACCCTCGAACTCGAGGTGGCGGCCGCATCGAACTATCGCGCGGTGCAAGTGCAGTCAGCGCGCACGTCAGTTGACCGACGAATACATGAAACCGTGCTCAATACCCTCAACGCCATCACCCAGGGCGTGGATGAGAAGTCCGAACTACTGCGGGCGGAATGCCGACGCGATATCGAGCAGCTAGAACTCGGCGCACTTCCGGCGCAGGAGGCGACCATCGGCGCCGTCGTTGCGGAAGCGCGAGCGGCCGCTGGTCTTCGCACCCCTCAGGTGAACGTACGCATCGACGATGACTACCTCCTGCCTCAGCAGTCAGCTGGTGCCTTGCGCGATGCGCTTGTGGAGGCGCTGCGAAATGTCGAGCGTCATGCGCAGGCACGAGCGGTCATCATCAGCGCCCGACAGCAAGCAAGCGTGCTCGAAGTCGTCGTAAGTGATGACGGGCGAGGTCTACGTGAGGGTGACACTGAGCGGTTCGGAATGCGCAACACGATCAAGGCATCTCTCAGCGCCATCGGTGGCGAGGCGGTGATTGTCAGTGAGCCCGGCCGCGGAACTTCGGTGACTCTGCGCGTGCCTATCGTCGTGGCCGCCGAACTCCAGGTGCCGGTGAGTGCTGTGCTCGACATCCTGCTCGACTCAGTTCGCCCTCGAGTGCTGCTTTTCGCTCCCGCGATCTTCGGACTCGTCATGCTGCCGTGGATTGCAGGCGGGCTTGGCGACGCAAAGATCGGTTTTAGCCTGAGTTTCATTGCCTTCCTGGCGAGCAACATCGCCCTCGCTCTGCGCTGGAGTACGGTCTCGCGGGTTGCGCTCACCTGGATCACGCTCGTGATGGGTGTCGTGACCTATGTGATTACTCGACAAGATCTCGTCGGCTGTTACTCCGCCTCATCGGTGCACTGGATTATCAATAGCGTGGCTGGTGGTATCGGTCTCCTGCTCTTCGCGGGCCAGAGGTATTGGTGGCACTGGCTGATCCTCCCGATCATCACTGCGGCCGGGCTTGTCCTGACCCTTTCCTTGCCTGATGAGTGCAAGGCGGTTCCTGCGATGTCACTCGTCGTAACCGTGCTCTACATGTCGGCCGCGCTCTTCTTGATGACCGTGCTCTTCCGCGAGTTCGATCGTCGCCGTAGTAATGGACTTTTGCTCTGGGCATCGTCAGTCGAATACCAGGCGGAAATCGAGCGTCAGATCACGGTGACCTCCCAGTGGAGCCGTGTGAGTGCGTCGACCGTTGCCCTGCTCACCGGCATCGCCGACGGCAGCCTTGATGCGAGCGATACCGGGATCCGTGAGCGAGCGGCAAGTGAAGAGAGTCAGCTTCGCGGCAATCTGGGCATGGAGCGCCGATCAATTTCGAGCCTGTGGCGAGCGGTGCTCGAAGCCGTCGAACTCGGTGCCGCTCGGGGCCTGAGCGTCGATGCGGCAGTGATCAGCATGCCCGACGACGATGACTCGATTCCCGAGCAGGTGAGCGACCTGCTTGCTGCCGTGGTGCTGCATGCTCCGAGCCGCACAGTGACGATGCGCATCTTCGTTGATCAAGGCTTGGCCGAAGTGCTTGTGACTGCACCGAACGCGGCGGTGGATGCTGGGTGGGCGAACCTCTCTCGCCCGAATCCAGCGAAGGGGGAGTGCGGGCCTGAGGCAATCGTCATTGGTGACCTCGTTCTCTCGCGCTCGCCCTCGGGTGAAAAGCAGTCGCTGCTCAGCATTCGCCGTGGCGCCGGTGCTTGATGATGAACGAACTGAGCACCCGGCCGGAATGGACCGCACTTCGACTTACTCGACGTTGGGTGTTCGTGCTGGGTGTTGGTATCGCCTATGCCATCACTCTTGTCGTGGCGGCGATTGACTGGAATCAACTGACCGGAGGCGAGCACGCGCTCGTGCTCGTGACGATTCCCTTCTTCATCGCCGGCGTGGCCTTCTCGACGCGGAATTTCGGGTTGTGGCTGTTCGTGCCAGCACTGTTGGCGATATTGATCTGCGCACTGCTCTACCCGGATAGCGGACCTCGCTGGGTGACGGGTGTACTCCTCACCTCGTATTGCAGCTACCTCTGGGCGGTGCTTTCGCCCAGGTGGATCGGGTCGATCGCCATCGTGCTTGGCCCACTACTTCTTATGTTCGTCTGGTGGCAGCGTCCGGAGAACGTCATCCCTGGTGGCCTTGCCTTGGCGAATGGGTCATTAGCTGCAATCCAAGTTGCCGTGGCGACAGCGATGATCTGGTGGGCCTGGAACTCATTGCGCAGCGAGGCGGATCGCACCGATGCTGATCTCGCGGTGCTCGACTCTCGCACCGCTGAGTCGATGCTCGTGACCGAGCGTGCGGCGATGTGGCGTCTCACCGGCACGAGACTTCACGAGTCGGTGCTGAATTCCCTGCGCTACCTGATCGCTTCCCCCACGGTTGATCGCGAGGTTCTGCGTGACTTCGCGGATGTCTCACTGCCGACTCCGCAGGATGCCGCTCAGCTTCAGGTTTCTGCAGCACCGGTTCCCGTCACACGTACCGATGTCTCCGAACCATTCAATAAGGGCAGACTCCTGGTCACCGCCGCGCTTGCCGGCAACGCCTTTGGCGGAATCACCTTCCTGATCTACCTTCTTGCCGACGAAGGCACCCAGGCGATCCCTGCAGTGATTCTCGGCGTGGCCGGCAGCCTTATAGCCCTTGTCATCGTGCTTCGACGAGTACGCATCCGCCCGTCATGGGCGATTCCGGTCATCGTGATTCCCGCGATCTTGCCCTGGCTGTTCCTCTCCCAGGATCTCGGCTGCCGCGAGGCGCTGATCCTCTCGCCCATCCTCAACATCGCTGGCTTCTGCGTCATGGTGATTGCCGCTTGGGCGACCCGAACCGCGGGGGCGATCGGCCTGCTCATCTGGGGCGTCGGTGGCGTGCTGATCGCACTGCGCATGCCCGGTGACTGCCGCCAGTTCATGACTGTGGCGTTGGTGAACACCTTGGTTGCGCTGCCCGTGATCGTGACCGTGACCTACGCCGGCACCGCGGCCTATGAGCGATCACGGCGTCGTGCGATGGAGATTCGCCAGCAGGAGATTCGTGAGCGCGGACGTGCTATCGCCGCGGTCGACATCAACGCAGAACTGCACGATGTCGTGCAAGAGGCCGTTTCGCTCATCAGCGCGATCGCAGCGGGCGCTGAGGTCGACAGCGAGATGCGTGAGCGACTGCGATTGGTCGACGGTCAGATTCGCGCCGATATGCAGGTCGACCCGCAAGGTGCCGGGGCATTCGCCGTGCTGGCCAAGTCGATCGTCGATTCCCTCGCCGAGCGTGGGGTGATTGCCACCGTTAAGGGCATCAACTCCTCCACGGACCACCGACCCATTGACGAGGCGGCCCTGGGCGTCATCTATCGACTCCTATCAGCCGTCGCCACGCGCTCAGGCGTGCAGGTGATCAGCAACGGGCAAGAAGACTTCTTGTCCATGAGGGTCGACGCCCAGGCGCTGTCCGTGGCCGGCCTGAAGCCGGGCACGACAAGCACCTTTGGTGACTGCCTGATTGACGTCGACCTTGATGAATCGGCCGAGGACAAGACTCAGACGGCGACCGTGGTGCTCAGTCGGCCCGTGCAGGCCTAACTAGCCGACCTTGGGTCGCCCTGCTGCCCGCGGGCGGGCCAATGCCTGATTCAGCAGGCGTGCCAGCACGTTCTCGTATTCGGGATGCATGGCGAGATCGGCAATCGTGATGCCGAGCATCACCGGCTGGGGGAGTGCGACCTTCGTGGCATGCAGGAAGACATTGGGCTCACTACTTGGCTGCAGTGAGTAGTCGCGCACGAGTGAGCGCAGTGACTTGCTCGTGACGTAGCCCTCGACTGCGGGAACAACGAGCTTCGTGCGTGAATCACTGATGCCTGATTTGGCAATGCGCTGATCATCGGCGAGTGAACGCATGCGTCCTTGGGTCACTCGGTACGACGCGTGCGTGGCGCGCGTGCGCAGCCAGGAGTTCAGCAGGTCTGCTGGCGTATCGGAGTCTCGAAGACGCTGTGCGTAAGCGCGTAGTCGAGTCGCATCGGTTGCCGTGAGTTGTGTTGGCAACGGTTGACCTGAGAGGAGTAGCAATAGCCCTGCGGTCATGCGCTGGCTGAGCGGGCGACCGGAGTAAGTGATCGGGTTCGCGGTCTCGGAATCGATCAGCCAGATACCGCCTGAGCGGCGGGCCTCGAGGCGGCCCTCAGTGATCAACTGGATTACGCGTGCATTGGAAATGCCGCGGGAAGCGGCGTATTCGGAGACTCCGATGAGCATGGCAGAACCATTCGTTAATCAATAGGGAAGTGAGCCGACAACGTACCAGCGCCCCTAGGGCTTTGCCAAGGTCGCGAAATTGTCCTTGTACCTGGGGACGATTTGTGGTGGGGAGCATGAGAAAGCGCGGGTGAGAATCGAATGAATTCATTCACGATTCGTGAGGAGATCTCACATGTCTGCGGTCTCACGCCGTTCGGCGTTCCGCAGGCATGCCCACACGCGGGGCGTACGCCGCACCGGTGGCGTCGCGATCACTGTCTCCGCGAGCTTGATCTTCGCGACTTTTGGAACCGGCTCTGTCGCCATGGCGGCTGAGATCCCCGCGACTGATACCGAGCAGGTCACCACGCCGCGTGAGCCCTGCATCGTGCTCCCGATCGCGAGTGCATCACCGTCAGCAACTTCGTCACCGTCACTCACGATTTCTCCGAGTGCGTCGAGCAGTGCATCACCGTCGACATCGGTTTCTCGAAGTGCACTGCCTTCGAGTTCGGCATCATCGAGTGTCAGCGCTTCTGCGTCTGCATCGCCTTCACCATCGGATTCCATCGCGCAGTCAGCTAGTGCAACGCCGAGTGAGAGTACATCCGTGTCGCCGTTGCCGAGTGTCATCGCGAGAAGTGCCTTCGAAGCTGCGCTCAGTGGCCGTTCGGGCGAGATCGCAGCAACGGCTCCGAGTGACTCCGCCACCACCGACTCGTCACCGGTAGCAACTCCCGAGGTCTCATCTGCTTCACCGACGCCGTCGGAGTCCGTCTCGCCTTCTGCGAGTGCCACGGCATCAGCATCACCGAGTGCATCTCCCCGCCCGTCGAGCTCGGGCACCGTCTCGCCTTCCGCGAGCCCGACGGGAGCGCCGAGCGGTTCGGTGAGCCCATCGCCTAGTGCCTCGCCAACCGATTCTGCTGACCCGTCGGTCCTGCTGGCCTGCCCCGATGTTCCGACAGGTGTTCAGGCGGCCCCGGGCGACAACTCGGTAGCCCTGTCCTGGGACAACCCGCGCCAGGGCGATCAGGTCCCGGTGCCCCCGACCTCGTATCGCATCCGCGCCGAGGCAATCGATGACTCCGCCGACGTGCAGGAGATCACCATCGATGCCCCGGCCAATGCGGCCACCCTTACAGGCCTACGCAATGGCCGCGTGTATGCCATCACGATGATCGCCATCAACCCGGCTGGCGAGAGCGAAGCCTCTGAGCCCGTGGAGGTCACGCCGACCAATGGCATCGACGGTGCGGTGTCGAGGTTGGTGGTCGAATACGAAAAGGGTGTCGCGCCCACCGAGTCGTCGAAAGTTGCCACGGGAGCAGATCTCATTGATTCCGTCGGCCTCGAACCGGGCAAGGAACTCGGTGACGGCCTGCGCACTGTTGAACTGAGCGAGCCAGTTTCGACAGAAGAAGCACAGGCCATTTCTGCGGAACTCACTGCTGACCCGCGCATTGTCTCGGCCGAGCCCGACCAGGTCGTCACTGCTGCCGCATTCCCTGACACCGCACCCGACGATGCATCGTTCGCAGATCAGCAGTGGAACTTGTGGGGAGACTTCGGCATCGGCGCCGCGAAGTCACCGACGAAGATGACGACCGCTTATGCAAATGCGCAGGGTAAGGGCGTACGCGTCGCTGTCATCGATACCGGCATCACTCCGCATGCTGACTTCGGTGGTCGCTTGCTGCCTGGCTACGACTTCGTCTCCGATTACCGCGAGCTCGCCGGCGTTCGAGATGCCGGCAGCATCGTCCAAAGCCGCGCCGGCCCCGTCGCAGACGCAAGCTCAGCCAGCCCGTCGGCATCAGGCTCCTCGAGCGCGAGTGAATCCGCCTCCTCTTCCGCGTCGAGCATTCCTTCCGCTTCCAGCAGTGCAACGGCCTCCAGTTCGGCGTCATCATCTGCATCCGCTGTCACAGTGGCTCCCAACGGCGAACTCGTGAGCTTCGACGGCGACTACGTCGATGCCGATCGTTATGGCGCGGCCGGTTGGGATGCCAACCCCGCTGACCCGGGCGACTGGCGCAAGGTGGCGCCGGTGCGAGATAGCTCGTGGCACGGAACGGCGATGGCGGGCATCATCGGCGCCGAGGCAAACAACGGTGTGGGCATCGTGGGTGTGGCTCCGCAGGTGCAAATCCAGCCCATTCGCGCTCTCTCATGGCGTGGTGGCTTGCTCTCCGACGTCGCGGCCTCGATCACCTGGGCCTCGGGCGGTTCGGTTCCCGGAGTTCCCGACAACGCGACTCCGGCGAACGTCATCAACCTGTCGTTCGCGACGCTGGGAATGTGCACCCCTGCGCTGCAGACCGCGATTGACGGGGCAGTGTCGCGTGGCGTCTCAGTCGTTGCGGCGGCGGGCAATGCGAATGACGATGTTCGTAACTACGCGCCGGCCAACTGCGAGGGTGTCATCAGCGTTGGCGCGACCGATCGCAACGGCAAGCGCGCCGCCTACTCGAACTACGGCGAAGGCATCGACATCTCCGCACCGGGCGGTGATCTGAACGTCGATGGCACTTCCGGCGTCTACACACTCTCGAACTCCGGCACCACTGCTCCGGCTGCTGACGGATACACCCACACCCAAGGCACCTCAGTCGCAGCCGCCCACGTCACCGGCGCGATCGCACGACTCATCGAGTTGAATCCCAAATCGTCACCATCACTACTCCGATTCCAGATCACCGGCGCTTCGTCAACCAAGCGCTTCGCGGGTGGCGCGTGTGATCCCGATCCGGCAAAGGGCTGTGGCTCCGGCATCGTGCAAATCGCCGCTGTTGCGTTGACGAACTCTTTTGCCTACACGGGTGCCGCGCAAACCTGGACAGTGCCGACGGGAGTCACGTCGGTCTACGTCGAAGCGATCGGCGCTAACGGCGGCCTTGGCTCGGGCGCTTCTAGAGGTGGTGCTCGCGTTCAGGGCACCCTCGCTGTGACGCCGGGCGAGACTCTCAATATCTACGTCGGCGGTGGCGGTGCTGGTGGAGCCGCCGGTGCGGCCGGTGGTTGGAATGGCGGAGGCAACGGCCAGGGCACCTATGGCGCAGGCGGCGGCGGAGCAACTGATATTCGTCAGGGCGGAAGTGCGGTAGCTAACCGCGTCATCGTCGCTGGCGGTGGTGGCGGTGGTGGTCTCTACGGCGGTGGTGGCTCAGGTGGTTACCCGACAGGTGCTGCCGGAGTGCTCTGCTCGGCGACATGGACCAACTGCGTCAATAACAGCACGGGCGGCACGCAGTCAGCCGGTGGTGCCAATGGCGTAGGTGCGAACACCACCGGCTCGAATTCGGGCGGCGGTGGCGGCGGCTACTTCGGTGGCGGCGCGGGTGCAACCAATGCTTCCGGTGCTGGTGGTTCGAGTTACACCTCGAACGCAGTTACGTCGGTCACGCACACAAGTCAGGTGAACACCGCCAACAGTGCGAACGGATCTCTGACCATCACTACTACGGTGCCTTCACTGGCTCCGAATGACTTTACGGGCACGGGTTATTCGCGCTCGGTAGACCTGGGCTGGACTCCCTGGAACTTCGATGCCGTCTCTGGCTACCGCATTAAGTGGGGAACCACATCAGGCTCGCTCACGAACACCTTCGATGTCATGGGGCGCGCGAGTAATTCGTTCAAGCATTCGGGTGCAGTGTTCCAGGTCACCAACCGAGTCTTGACTTCAAATATCGCGACCTTGACGACCTCGGCGGCGCATGGCCTCGCTATTGGTCAATCCATCAACGTCTCAGGGTTGGGTTACCCGTTCGATGGGTTCTTCACCGTGGCCACAGTTCCGTCGCCGACAACATTCACGTTTTCTCGCAACGCCTCGAACGTTGCTACCGGTGCGGCGTCACCGGCAGGTCAGGTGGAGCGGGCCGTCAATCTGACTTACAACACGCCGTACTACTACCAAATAGCTGCGATTTACACCGATGCATCGCAACCGTGTAACACAGCATGCGTTTCTGATTACACCACCGAGGTCAGTGCAACTCCTGTCTTCGTGAAGTCCACAACCTTCTCGTACACAGGCGCGATGCAGACCTACACGGTGCCCGCGGGTGTGACGAGTGTCCGCGTTGATGCCTACGGCGGCGCCGGTGGCGATTCGGCAAACGGTCCCGCCGGCGGTCTTGGCGGACGGGTCCAGGGCACGCTCGCTGTCACGCCGGGTGAAGTGCTGAATGTGTACGTCGGTGGTGCCGGACCTCCGTTTGCCTCGACCGGCGGTGGCTGGAACGGCGGTGGAAACGGGCAGAACGGCCAGGGCGGTGGCGGTGGCGGCGCCTCTGATATTCGCCGTGGTGGCACTGCGCTTTCGAATCGAGTAATCGTCGCCGCTGGTGGCGGCGGTGGCGGCTATTACGCCGCGGGTGGCGCCGGTGGCGGGCTAGAAGGGCAGACCTCGATCTATTCGGGTGTCACAAGTGTGGCCGGAACCCAGACTTCAGGAAACGCGCTAGGTATCGGCGCTGCCGGAACGACTGTGAATACCGGTGGGGGCGGCGGCGGTTACTGGGGCGGTGGATCCGGTGCCGCCAACGGTATCGGTGGCGGTGGCGGATCTAGTTGGGCCGCATCCTCCGTGAAGTCGGTCCTCCATGTTCCTGGATTCCCCAGCGCTTTCGCCAATGGCCAGGTCAAGATCAGCGTGCAAATGAGCGGCACGGCAACCGTGCCCTCTTCGTTTGCAGCGTCGCCCATTGAGCGCGCAGTTGATCTCACCTGGGCGGCGTCGGATGAGGAAGCAGTCACCGGCTATCGGGTGAAGTGGGGCTCTACGTCCGGTGCCCTGACCAACACTTTCGATATCACTGACCCGACCACGACGAGCTTCTATCACAGTGGAGCAGTGTTCTCGGTGACGAATGAGGCGCTCGCATCAAACGTCGTGACCCTGACAACTTCATCTGCACACGGACTTTCAGTCGGTCAGTCGATCAATGTCTCCGGACTCGGCTACCCCTTCGACGGCACCTACACAGTGGCAAGCGCGCCGACGACGACGACTTTCACTTACAGTCGAACCGCTCCGAATGTCACTTCAACCGCTGCATCGCCGGCTGGTCAGGTGGAGCGGGCGCAGAATCTTTCATACAACACCACGTACTACTACCAAATCGCCGCGGTCTACACAGACGCCACGCAGTCGTGCAACACAGCATGCCTTTCTGCATACAGCTCGGAAATCTCAGCAACTCCGGTTTTTGCCAAGACCACCACCTTCAATTACACGGGCGCGACGCAGACATACACCGTTCCCGCTGGCGTAACTGCAATTCGCGTTGATGCCCTCGGTGGAGCCGGTGGTGCGTCGAATAACGGGCCGCTCGGCGGCGTCGGAGGTCGAGTACAAGGCACGATCCCGGTCACGCCTGGTGAAGTGCTCAACATTTCCGTCGGTGGAGCTGGCGCTGCCGGCGCGAACGGCTCCGCCGGAGGCTGGAACGGCGGTGGCAACGGCCAAAATGCCGCCGGCGGAGGTGGTGGCGGCGCCTCGGATATTCGCCGTGGTGGCACCGCGCTCGCCAATCGCCTGCTGGTGGCAGCCGGCGGTGGTGGCGGTGGGTATTACATGGCGGGCGGTGCCGGTGGAGGTCTTTCCGGCCTTACGTCGGTTTATGCAGGGTTTACGAGTGCGGCTGGCACCCAGGCCTCCGGCAACGCGCTGGGAGTGGGTGCTGCTGGAACGACGGTGAACACCGGCGGTGGCGGTGGCGGTTATTGGGGCGGCACCTCGGCCGCGACGAATGGCATTGGTGGTGGCGGTGGATCCAGTTGGACAGGTTCAACCGTGACGTCAGTTCGTCATACGCCGGCATTTGCAGGCGCAAATGGCAACGGCAGCATTCGCATCACCGTCGCCCTGACGAACGTGATGTCTGTACCCACCTCTCTTTCCGCTGCTCCCTTCCAGCGCAGCGTCGACCTGCAGTGGGTAGCCCCCGCGGAAGATGCCGTGACCGGTTACCGCATCAAGTGGGGTACTGATCCGACTGCTTTGACGAATGTTGTCGACCAGAACTCGACGGCCACGACCTTCCGTCACCAGAGCCAAACAGTCCTGGCCGTAACCAATAAGTCGCTCACGACGAATACCGCGACTCTGACCACCGCCTCGGCGCACGGCCTTTCCGTCGGAAACTCGGTAGTCGTCGAAGGTGTTGACTCTGTCTTCAATGGCACTTACACGGTGACCGGTGTGCCCACGACAACGACGTTCACGTATGCACGCACGAATGCGAACGTCACCAGCACCGCGGTCACTCCGACCGGACTCGTCCAGCGCGAATTAGCCCTGCCGATCGGCACGAACTTCTACTACAAGATTGCCGCGATCTACACCGATACCGCGGCAAGCTGCGCAGCCGTGTGCCTGTCGGCCTATTCGCCGATGATCTCGACCCAGACAGTCTTCTCTCGCTCGATGACCTTTGGATACACCGGTGCGCCGCAGGCTTTCGTTGTTCCCTCGGGTGTCACGTCACTCCAAGTGGATGCCCGCGGCGCCGAGGGAGGCACTGAGACGAACACCACGGGCTATCCCGGTGGCCTCGGCGGTCGCACCCAAGCGACCATCCCCGTGACTCCCGGAGAGACGTTGTACATCTACTCGGGCGGCATGGGCGGAAACGTGCCGCTGTACGACGGCTCCACGACCGGCAATCTCTATGACGGTGGCTGGAACGGTGGTGGTGCGGGCTATACGCACGTCAATGCCTCTGCTGGTGGCGGTGGTGCTTCCGATATTCGGCGTAATTCCTTCACCGTCACAAATAAGGCTCTCACCGCGAATGTTGCGACGCTCACGACCTCGGCCGCGCACGGAATCGCCGTAGGTGCGCAGATCATCGTGAGCGGAGTCGGAGCGCCCTTTGATGGGACCTTCACGACGGTGACGGGCACGACGGCTTCCACGATCACCTATGCCGTCACGAACGCCAACATCTCCACCACTTCGGCTTCGGGAACTGTGCGCGGCCCGAGCTTATGGAGCACTTCTGCATCTTTGAGCTCACGCCTCGTGGTGGCCGGCGGCGGAGGCGGCTCCGGCATCTACGCGAATGGCGGTGCCGGCGGTGGCCTTACTGGCAGCGCCTCGGTCTACAGCGGCACGATTGCTGCCGGCGGAACGCAGACCACAGGCAATGCGCTCGGCATCGGACAGGCCGGGCAGGGCTCGTACTCCGGTGGCGGCGGTGGCGGTTACTGGGGTGGCATGGCTTCCAACACGCACACCGGTGGCGGCGGCGGTTCGGGCTGGGCGAGTTCCGCTGCGCTCAGCAACTCAGATGTCCGCACGCCGTCGGGCGTGATTTATGGCACCGGAGTGCGCAGCGGCGCAGGTCAGGTTTCGGTGTCATACGCGACAACAGCGACGAGCGACATCCCGACCAATCTTGCTGGCATCGGTACGCAGCGTGTGGCGAATCTCAGCTGGACCCCCGTCACGAATGATGCGGTGACCGGTTACCGAGTTATCTGGGGAACATCATCCGGCAATCTCACGAACTCCTTCGATGTGATGGATCCGGCCGCTACGGGCTTCGCACATCAATCGGCCGGTGTCTTCGCTGTGACGAACAAGTCGCTAAGCACAAATGTGGCCACCCTCACGACGTCGACAGCCCACGGCCTTGCTGTTGGCCAGAGCGTGACCATCACCGGAGTCGGAGCACCCTTCGACGGAAAGTTCACGGTGGCCACAGTGCCGACCACCACGACGTTCACGTTCACGCGTACGAATGCCAACATCGCGAGCGCTGCGGTGAGCCCCACGGGCTTGGCGCAACGCTCAGAGAACCTGACTCTCGGCACCACGTACTACTACCAAGTAGCCGCGATCTACACAGATTCGTCAGCGACCTGCGGCACTCGCTGCCTCTCCGG
>CANFQC010000008.1 GCA_947449035.1 Actinomycetota bacterium | reverse complement strand
CTGCTGGGACTCCCCTGCCGCTCCGGATTCAGCCGGGCTCGCCGCAGCAGCGCGGGACTGGTCGTCGAATGCACCGGTGCCCGAGATGGCAAAGGCACTGGCCTGGGGAAATGCGCCGTGCTCGACTTGGTTCGGTCACTCTGAACTTGCACCGGCGCCTGCGTCATCGACAACCGATGCGCCGATTCTGGTCGTGGGCACCACATACGACCCTGCGACTCCATACCCGTGGGCAGTTTCCCTAGCGAATCAATTGAGCACGGCCCGCCTCATCACTTACGTGGGCGATGGGCATACGGCTTACGGGAACGGCAATGGGTGCATTGACTCTGCGGTCAATGATTTCTTCGCCACCGGCGCCTTACCTGCCCGTGGAGTCCGCTGTACGTAGCACTCCACACGAGGACGAGAACTCAGGCTTCCTTGCTCTCTTCGTCATCACGTAGGCCATTTAAGAATTCCTCGACCTGTGCCGCGATCTCATCACCTGTCGGCATTTCACCGTCGGGAGTGAGCTCCGATAGACCGGCTGCCATCGCGGCCCCCGCAGCGAGCTGGTCGTACTGGGCTTCGAGGGTCGAGACGATCACACCGAATTCTTCGTTGCCATCGAGCTGATTGGCGACTTCACGATCTGCGGCATCGGCTGCTTCCTGCAGCCCCGCGCTCGCGAGCGCGAGCCCGGTAACCGATGCCACACCCTCGATGAGTGCCTGTGCTCCACGGGGGTACTCGAACTGCACGAGGTAGTGAGGAACCTGAGCGGTGACGCCCATTGACGGCACACCTTGCTCACCAAGGCTAAGTTCGAGCATCGCACCGACGTGACCGGGAACCTCGATCTCGCCGATCACCGAGGTGAACCCCGCGACGAGGGAGGGCTCACTGCCGTGAATGGTCAGGCCGAGCGGACGCGTATGCGGGGCCGGCCACGGGATGGCGGAAAGTCCGACCGCAAGTCGCACCTCAAAGCGATCCACGATGCCCTGCACCGCGGCGATGAACCGCTGCCACTGATAATCGGGCTCGGGGCCGACCAGCAGTAGGAAACGTGCACCATTGGGATCGGTGACCTCATGCAGCGAGATCTGCGGGATATCGACAGAGGCGAAATGATCGACGACGTATGACATGCGCGGGCGCCGCGCACGATAGTCGAGGACTTCGTCAACATCGAATGTGGCGATCAGGTGCTGTTCGCAGGATTCAAGAATGTGATCAGCCGCGATTCGTACGCCATTGCCAGCGTCAACAAAGCCCGAGAAGGCATGCAGGAGTACCGGCGGCGTATCGAATTCGACATCGCGATGCCAGGTGTAGAGCTCTTCAGGATTCCGCATGGCCTTCCCTGTGGTCGGTTCTCAATTGTCTCAACCCCAAGCCGTGCAGATTGCTTCCGCGCGTTCGCTTCTAGCGGAGTTTCGAGTTCTTCAGGAAGCCCAGGAAGGCCTGGGAGACTTCAGGGCCGGTGAGAAAGGCCTGGCGGGCGGTGGGATCCATGGTGAGGGCGTACTCGCACACCCGTGACCACGCCATGCCCACTGCCTTGGTGAGACTGCCGGCCACGGTCGCGGATATCGCCGATCCGGCAATTGCTCCGCCCGGGAGGAACTTCAGCAGGCTTGTGACGGCGTAACGGCCCGCCATGGTGGCTCCCCCCGTCAAGATCACCGACCCCGCCGTCGCCATAGCGCGCGAGGTACTAGGTGGCAGCCCGTAGGCAGCGGTGATGCGGGCGATCATGGTGACCTGGTTAGGAACGAGAAGCGCTGCGTCAGCGAAGGGAATTGGGGTGGCGCCGATACCAGCGGCGACGGCTACCGCCTGGTTGATGATCCGCGCCACCTCTTTTTTTTTACGATCCACATCGACTACCTGTGCGGCGGTTAGTGCGCGCTCGGCAACTTCTGGAACCACGGCGTACGTGGCATCCAGAAGTTGCTGAAGGCCGAAAACCGGGTCGCCGTGAAATGCATCGGCCAACGCATTGGTCAGCACAACCGTGCCACTTGGGGCGATGGGCAGCCCCAGACTGTCGACATAGTGAGCGAACTCAAGAGCCTCAGGGTGCACCACGCCGTCGCGCGTAGGCACCTGAGTAAGCACGACGATCACGGGCAGACCCAGTGAGTGAAGGGCTCGGACGAAATCCTCCTGCGCACGCTCAAAACGGCGATCAGACCAACGCACGCAGTACCAGATGGCGTGAATGCCCTGGCCCGGGTCACGTTGTTCTGCCACGAGGCGGCGAAGGCCATCAAGGATGACATTGCCGGCTGTACCGGTCTCAAAGCCCTCGGAGTCATAGACACCGAGGAAGCCGTCGGGGTGGCGGTAGTAGACCAGGCCCTTGGTGACCGGGCGTCCAACACCGGTGATCGCGACATCGCGCCCGAAGATCGCATTGACCAGAGTCGACTTTCCTGCGCCGGTCTTGCCGAACACCGCGAGATTGAAGCAACCGAGCGAGGCAAAGGCCTCTGCCAACTTGGTCTCGAACATGCCCTCGAGTTCTGGGCGACCCACATCGTGGGTGCCCCCCGCAGGCTCAATGGTCATGGCTCACCGTACCCCGCATATTCGGTGAACCAGGTCAGTCGGGTTACCGTGGAGACATGGCTTCGAGAATCGGCGGGCGGATCCTGCGCTCGCTGCTCGTCCTGGCAATCGTGGTCTCGATCGTGGCCGGCGGCCTGTGGTGGGCCATGGGAGTCGCTCGCCAGAAGGGGATGCTGGGGCCGATCGTCGTACCGGCTGAATATCGCGCGTTATTGCTGGAAGCCGCTGACACCTGCCCGAAGATTCCAGTGGAGATCCTTGCTGCCCAGATTGCGGCGGAGAGTGGCTGGGACTCCCAGGCGCGCAGCGGCGCCGGAGCTCAGGGCATCGCCCAGTTCATGCCCGAGGTGTGGCGACAGTACGGCCTCGACGCCAATAACGATGGCGAGCGCAGCGTCTGGGATCCGGTCGACGCTATTCACTCTGCAGCTCACCTGAACTGTGTCAACCGGGCTCTCGTCAAGGGTGCCTCGGGCAACCGCCTGGAGAACACCCTGGCCGCCTACAACGCCGGCTACGGCGCTGTACTGAAGTACGACGGAATTCCGCCCTACCCGGAGACCCAGGCCTACGTGAAGCGGATTCTCGCGGACGCCAAGGAAATTCAGCTCAGCTGAACCGACCCCCTAGACGGTGTCGAGAGGGTCAACCTTGTCGACCGACTCCTTGGTGAACACCGGACCGGTAGGCGCTGACGCTGAGGCCAGGATCTCGCCGACTATTTGCTCGGGATCCCCGCCGCCGCTAAGACCCCAGGTCTTCACCTCGCGCAGGACAGCCTCACGCGCACGGGCCACCTGCTCAGAGACCACGCGCTTTTGTGCCCAGACAAGCTCGCGCTCACGAAGGGCATTTTCAATCGAGAGCAACTGCTCTGCCGTGACGGGCAGGTCGTATGCGGCCGAGACGAACCGTGCGATGTCCTCGCGGTAATCGTGACCACGACGACCGAACTTGCCGGGCACGACCTCCATGGCGTTGATGAGGTCGACTCCGGTGAGCACAAAGGTCGTGCCCGGGCGCCAGCTGCTCGACTTCGGCACGCGCGGCGGACGCTGAGCCTCCGGGCCAAGCCACCAGGGCTGGCGCATGAGCAGGTTGGTACCGAACTTCGGGATCGGATCATCGAAGTGACTGATGAGAATGTGACGTGCCTTCGCGCGCGATGCTTCGTCCATCGCGAGGTACTGGCCGTAATCGTCAACCTCAATGACGCTGTGATTCGGGTCGATCTTTTCGGGATCCAGGCGCCAGGCCTTGGCGAACTCGGTGCCGGACGGGGTACCGAGGAAGATCGAGGAGTGCACGAAATCGCGATCAATGGCCTCGACCGTGCGGTGACGCCAGATGTCCTGCAGGGTGAGCGCACCAAGGCTCTCGCCGAACAGCACGAACTTCGGGCGCTTGCTCTCGGGGATTCCGCGCATGTAGCCGACCATCGCGTGCATGAGCGCACGATTCTGCTCAATGGCGAGGCCGGTACGGGTGAGTGACATGGACGACGGAAGCATCGAGTACTGCATCGTGCTGATGGCGCAGTCGCCCAGGGTCATGTACTCGAGCGCTTCGGCGAATACGTAGTTGATGTAGCCAGAGCCAGTCGGTGAGGAGAATGCCAGCACCTGGCGCTCGAATGCACCGGCGCGAATCATTTCGTCCATCAAGATGTCGACGCGGTCCTCAAGCTCTGCAGCCGTGTCGAGTCCGACGAAGACGCGCACTGGCTCAGCCTTTGCCGGCTGGCCCATGACGGCGGCGATTTCATCACCGGTCAGGGCCATGTTGGTGAAGCGACGGCCTTCACGAGACAAGGTGTCAAAGGGCACCAGGCTGCCCGGGCCTCCGGAGACGTATGGGCTCGTGGGCGGGGAATCGTAAGCCGGCTCGATTGCCGCACCGCCTTGCTCCACTCGTCGCACGGCGTACTCATAACCCGCGAAGAGCGCACCACCAAGAAGCCCTAGGGCCACGAGGTGGCCAATCGGGTTCGACACGGAGTCGTAGGACGGTGCCACCTTCTTCAAGCCGTTCGAGACACCGCGGGCGATGAGACCCTCACCAGCCTGCAGCCCGAGTACGCCGGCACCGACGCCGATGGCGATCAAGCTGGAATTTCGCGTGGAGACATTGGCGATGGTGGTGTCACCGACTGCAGATGCGCGTACGTGCACACGATGAATCTCGTAGGCCGACACGGCGACGCCGGCAGGTAGCGCGAGAGGCACACGCTTGAGCCACGATGTTCCTGGACGCGCCTCGGCAATGATGTCTACAGTGCCGATCACCGCTGATAGGCCCGCACCGACCGCGGCGACACGAGCCGTACGGTTTGCCGCTACACGCAGGAGCCCGCGTCGCGGACGTTCATCCTCGCGCGGGGGGATGGCACGTGCGACACCCTCGGCCGCCGCGCCGATGAGCGCATTGGTTCCGACGGTGAAGGCCAGGCGCGCCGCGGCAGAACCTGAGTTGGTACGGCCACGGGCGATGGTGCGCCCAAGAGACTCGAGCACCGACTGGGTCGCAGTGACCGCAGAAAGAGTTGTCGCGGAGATCAGGCCGGTGGCGATGGCCTGATCAATGGTGCGGCGCGGCTGGAGACCCGGCTCGAAAGATGGCCCGACCGATGCGGCGGCGGCGAAGAGCGCCGACCGCTCAGCAAGGGAGAGATCAGGGCCAAGGCGGCCGATCAGGGTGTTCAGCAGTCCACGGGTGTTCTCGGTCATGGCAGTCATCCTGCCACCTGGAGACAGGCCCGTCAGACCCCTCCCGAAACCTGCGCTAACCCATCCAGCGCACGTTCAAGGTGCTCCCCAAGGCCGCCGGCAGGACGTCGATTCGCTCGGGGATCGCCCGCTTCATCTCGGTGACGTGGCTGATAACCCCCACGGAGCGGCCATCGGCCCGTAATCGGAGCAATTCGGCCATGACATCGCCGAGCCGCTCGACATCGAGGGCGCCAAATCCCTCATCAATGAAGAGCATCCCGATCTCGACTCCCCCAGCATGTGCCCGGACCGAGTCGGCCAGCCCGAGGGCGAGGGCGAGTGAGGCACAGAAGCTTTCACCACCGGAGAGCGTGGTGGTGCGACGTTCGGAGTCGGTGCGCAGGTCGCGCACCTTGAGCCCGAGACCGAGATCAGTTCGACGCCCACCAGTGCGCTCGCGAGTGGTGACGAGTCTGAAATGACCTCCGAGCATTGATGACAGTCGTACGTTGGCCGCCTCGACAACTTCATCGAAGGCACGCTGTACGACATAGGCACTCAACGACTGGGTGCCAGATCCGTTCAAGGCTTGCGCCAGCCGAATGGTTGCTGAGGTTTCTCGGACGATTAACTCAAGCGCGAGCTGCGCTGCATCGACTTTCGCACAGAGATCGCCAACTACGTCGAGAAGTTGCCGCGCGGCCGTGGACACCGCTGTGGCACGACGAGCTGCGACATTAGCCTCTTCGCGCGTTCCCTTCGCTGCCTCAAGTTCTTGCACATCGAAAGCCGGAGAGCTCACGTCGGAATTCAACGACTCGAGTTGTGACTGCGCCTGCGCGCGAAGTGCGAATGCCTCACGGAGCGCGACCAACGCATCACGACGTGCACGAATGACATCGAATTGTTCGACGACGCTGGCGTACTCACCGCGGGAGGTCTGCACCAGGCTGCGATCTCTGTCGATTCGCGAGAGGAGGTCATCATGGGTGCTCTTAACCCCGGCGATCTCCGCCCGTGCTTCCTCGATGCGAGCTCCGAAGCCTGCTAGTTCCTCGATATCGGATTGAAGTGCATCGAGCATTGACTCACGGCTTGCACTCACGGGTTCAGGTGCCCCGGCACTGTCAGGTACCGCTGACGAAATCACGGCGACTTTCGTGCGAAGGGCTTCCAGCTGCTCTCGCTGAGCATCGAGGAGCTGTGCTTGCTCCTCGATCACTTCCGCACTCACATGTCCTGGATGCACTGTTGCCGGCAATGGATGCTCGAGCGAACCGCAGACCGGGCAAGGATCCCCCTGCACCAGCCCTTGAGCCAATTCACCGGCAAGGCCGACTGAGCGAGTCGTGCGCAGGGCATCCACCCGCTGTTCCTGCGCGTCGACCTCTCCCTCTACTACGCGCACCTCATTTCGGAGCCCCGCCACATACGCGGCCATGCGTGCCGGGATCACCTGGTCTCTTTGATGCTGGAGCTCCAGGACTGAGACGCTAAGCCGCTCCAGGCGTGCAGCTGCCTCAACAGCTAGCCTCTCCAGACCAGGAAGTGCAGCTTCGAGGGCAGCTTCGGCAGCGCAGGTCTCGATCTCTGCATCCAAGTTCGCGATGTCATCGTCAATCGATTCGTACTCTTCACTGCGGTCCAGCGCTTGGCACAGTTCGGCCGCCTGCGCATCGATCTGCTCGAGGCGGGCGCGAGCCGATGCTTCTGCCTTGGCCGCTTGCTCAGACGCGACGAGAACATCCATGCGAGCAGTGGCCTCAACCAAGACTGCATCAGCAGCATCGGTAACGGCAGCCGCTCTTGTGACCTGCTCATTTACCTGGGAAAGTAACTCGTCACGCTCGCCATTCCAATTCTCGAGATCGTGTTCGACCTCGATTGTGAACGCGGTGCCCTCCAGCTGGCCACGCAGCACGTCGCGCGCGCTGTGGAGTTCCTGTAAGGACTGCTCGCGCGCACGAAGTGCAGAACGGCGTTCATCGTCAAAAGTTGACTGGATCCTGCTGTACACCTCGGTCGCGAAAATGCGCTCAAGAATGGGCAATCGGTCAGCGCTCTCGGATCTCAGAAATGTCGCGAATTCACCCTGCGGAAGTACGACGGTCTGCAAGAACTGCCCCCGGGTCAGCCCCACGGCGCGGGTGATCTCCGCATCAGCTTCCGCATGCCGAACGCTCAGGGGCTCCCAGGTCTGCTCGCTGATAAATCTCCACACCTGAATCGTCGAGGGCTCCGCCGTGGTGCCGGTGCCACGCTTCTTCGCACGCTCGTACGCAGGAGTGCGTCGGACTCGAAATCGCCCTGCCATCGTGGAGAAATCCACCTCGGAGAAGGACTCGGTCTCGGGTGACGCAAAGGCCGACCGAAGTCGTTCCTTGTCGGAGGCCTCACCGGCTACGTCCCCGTACAGCGCGAAAACGATGGCATCGATGACCGTCGACTTACCTGCGCCGGTTGGACCGTCTATGAGAAATAGGGCACTCGGCCCGAGCGCATCGAAATCGATGACCTGCTCGCTGGCAAAAGGGCCAAGCGCCGCGAATTTAAGTGAATGAATTCTCATTGCGCCTCACGGACACGTTCATAGACCGCACGCACGAGCTCTAAGTCACTCTCATCGCCAATGGTCACTCCGGTGGATTCCAGGAAGTCTCGAACAACGTCAACCGGGTCGCGACCCCGTGCGTCGCCGCGAGGTGCGAGTTGATCAGCCTGTCGAGTGGATACGAATTCCTTGCGCAAGGCGAATGGGAAAACCGAGTCGAGTCGGGCGTGCATGCGTTCGGGATACGACTCCTCAGCAACAACCAGTTCGACGAAGTGGTCGCGTGCCGGCGCATGAGTTTCCGAAAGCAGTTCTGCCATCGAGCCACGCAACCTGCTCATCGGTCGAGGCTGGGCGATCAGCACCTGCTCGACCTGGATCTCACTTCCGGGTGCTCCGATCTCGATCACCAGGAAAGACTTCTCGTGGCCTGCCTCGGAGAAGGAGTACCTCAGGAGCGAGCCGCTGTATCGGATCGCCTCGCTGCCAACCAGCTGCGGGCGATGCAGATGCCCCAGCGCGACGTAGCCAAAGGATTCGCCAAAACGTGCGGAAGGTACCGACTGCACGCCACCAATCGAAAGGTCACGTTCGCTCTCGCTGACCTCGGGTGGCTCACCGGCCACGACGAATGCATGCCCGATGGCAATACTGCGCGGATATCCACGAGCTGCCTGATCAGCGTTGATGAGCTCTACCGCCCGAGTCATCACAGCGTCGTGACTGCGCTCCAGCGGTTCACCGTCAGCGAGATCATGACGCACCAGATCGGGGTCCAGGAACGGAAGGGCATAGACGAGCACCTCACCGTGCTCGTCATCAAGCACGATCGGGGTGGCGAGCTCGCGAGCATCGCCCACGACCCAGACTCCCTCGCGCAGCACGCTGGAGTACGTGGAAAGCCGTTCTCCGCTGTCATGATTGCCGGCAATCAGCACCGTGGAGATTGATGCCTCATTGAGCCGAGCGACAGCATCGTTGAGGATTCGAAGGGCCTCGACGGGCGGCACTGCCCTATCGAAGACATCACCCGCGACTATGAAGAGATCGACCTCGCGGGCTATGGCCTCATTGACCAATCCATTGACTGCGGCACGCTGCGCGTCGATTAGTGAATATCCGTGAAGGGTGCGCCCGAGGTGCCAGTCGGAGGTGTGCAGCAGGCGCATGCCTGCACGCTATCGCGTCAGGCGCTGGCAGAGCCGTTGCCGACGGTCACGGGTGCCGGTGCAGTGGTATCGACCGAACCGGTGACACTGCGCAATGCGGACTTCTTCAACCACTTGTCCCACGGGATGTTCCACAGGCCGCCGGGACCATTGCCCGGTTCGACCGTTTCGCCGCCTGTGTTGGTGTAGATCGCGACGTCACCGGGAATGGTCTTGTCGAAGATCCACTTGGCATCCTCGGTGCGCATATTCGTGCAGCCGTGGGAGCCGTTCCACTTACCAAGCCGACCCAGCGCCCAGGGAGCGGAGTGCATGAACTCGCCCGTCGGGGTGAGGCGGGTATTCCAGGGAATGTCCTTGAGCTCGTAGAAATCGGGGTTGGTGGTGTCTTCGGCGGTGGTGAGATCCAACGACACGCTCGTGTAGGTGTGCTTGGGCTCCTTGCGCGTACTGATCACCTTGACGCCGTTACGAGATTCCCACTCCTTCTGTCCCAATGAGACAGGGAAAGTCTTGACCTTCTGATCGTTGACATAGACCTTCATCAGGTGCGTCTTACCGTCGACCCGAATGATCATGCGGCGCGACGTGGAGAAGGTGTAGGTCGTCTCCAGGCTCGGGGAGCCGACGACGTAGGTCGAGCCGGTCTTACCGAGCACGGCCTTGCCGAGTGTCGACGCTATGTCGATGCGCGAGTTTCCCGGCCACCACGACTTAGGACGGAACATCACGGTGTGGTCATTGAGCCAGCCCCAGGAGCCCGGCACGACATACGTGCGGCCGAACATGTCTGTTGCCTTGACGGTCAGGTGCCGCTCTACGACTGCCTTGCTCGGAATCGCGCGATTGAAGGTCAACTGCGGCAACGTGCCCACGCCGAGGGCGTCTGTGGTCTTGGCGGAAAGACCGAGATTGTTTCCGGCGGGGTCAAACACTGCAGTTGCCCACACATGGGGCTTGGGCAGTGTTGCGGGCTTATCGGGATCAGGCCCGGCAGGTGCCACAGGAGTACCGACGACCGCTGCGCTGGCCGCGCCGGGGCCGGCGGCATTGACCGCACGGATCTGCACGGAATACGCCGTGCCATTCGTGAGATTGATCAAGGTGCAGGTGCCGGCCGCATCGGAGCAGGTAGGCCAGTTGGCGCCGCCGTCGACGGAGGCTTGGTACGAGGTGATGGGGCTACCGCCATTGGACGCCGGAATCGAGTAGGTGACCACCAGGGTGCCCGTGGCAGTGGGGGTGATGGCGTTGATCGTGGGGGCATCGGGGAACGGGGCCACAGCTTGGGCAGGCGCGGCCAGGACAGCACCGGCCAGGGCAACGGCGAGGGCGGCGCCCACGACCACACGAAGCTTCACTGAAATCCCTACGAACGTTCCACGGCAGAGCCGACTACCTCACTACTGTACGTCGGCTTTTCGCGTGGGCAAAAACCGCCCGAAAACACCCTGCTTCGAGGGTTCTTCTAGAGCTGGATCCAGGTCGACTTCATGTCCATGAACTTGTCGAGGGCATGCAGGCTCTTGTCGCGGCCGAAGCCGGACATCTTCACTCCGCCGAAGGGGAAGGTCATGTCGCCCTCCTCGTAGCAGTTCACCCAGCACACCCCGACCTTGAGGGCTCGGGAGACGCGGTGGGCCCGGGACAGGTCGTTGGTCCAGACACCGGACGCCAGGCCGTAATCGGTCGAGTTAGCGATGCGGATCGCTTCCTCTTCCGAGGAGAACGTGCTGATGGCCAGCACGGGGCCGAAGACCTCGTTCTGGGCGATGTAGCCCTCCGGGGATACGCGATCGAAGACTGTGGGCGGGTAGTAGCTGCCGCCGGTCTCGACGAGTGCCGGGGCGCCTCCGACAATCAGGCGTGAGCCCTCAGTCCTGGCCTGCTCGACCATCGCATGCACGCGCCCGAGGTGAGTCGCATTCACGAGGGCACCGGCCGGTGCACCTGCGGTGAGCGGATTCGTCGGCTGCATGGTCTCCGCAATCGCGAGCACGCGCTGCACTACCTCGTCGTGCAGGCTTTCGTGAACGAGAAGTCGGGATCCGGCCGTGCACATCTCTCCCTGGTTGAAGAAGATCGACCAGGCGGCAGTGTTGGCCGCCTTCTCGACATCGGCATCAGGAAAAATGATGTTTGCACTCTTGCCCCCGAGCTCAAGCCACACCCTCTTGAGATTCGACTTCGCTGAGGCTTCCATGATGGAACGACCGACGTTGGTCGAACCGGTGAAGGCAAGCACATCAACGTCACGGTGAGCAGAAAGCGCAGCGCCGGCATCGGCACCGAGGCCGTTGACGACATTGAGTACCCCGAGCGGAATGCCGGCTTCAAGTGCGAGCTTGGCGAGGAGCAATGCCGAAAGCGGTGACTGCTCGGCGGGCTTGAGCACGACCGAGCAGCCAGCAGCAAGTGCGGGGCCGAGCTTCCAGGCAGCCATGACCAGCGGAAAGTTCCAGGGCACGATTGCACCGACGACCCCGGCCGGCTCGCGAGTCACCAGCGCAAGCGAGTTCGGCTCGGTGTGCGGGATTTCGTCAAGAATCTTGTCGATGGCCTCGCCATTCCAGCGAATCGTGTTCGCGACGGACCGAAGATCAATGGTCCATGACTCGTGCGCAGGCTTTCCCATTTCGAGGGTCTGGAGAACAGCGAGTTCCTCGCGATGCGCAGTGATGAGGTCTGCCCACGCGATGAGCACCGCCTTGCGCTCTGCCGGGGCGGTACGTGACCAGCGACCGTCCTCGAATGCTGCCCGGCCATTCGCCACCGCGCGGTCGATGTCAGCGGCTGAGCCGAGGGCGATTGACCTAATAACCGAGCCATCAATAGGGCTCACCACGTCGAGGCGATTACCGCCTTGAGCCGGCACCCATTGCCCATTGATGAGCAGTTCAGTCGGGGTATCGAGACGACCGGCCAGGGTGGTCCAGTCGGTCAGCGCGCCGTTGGTGGTCATGTGCCCTCCAGATCGATGTGCAGGAAGGCTACACCGACGACGCTGGTCGTTCGCGCCCTAACGATCAAGTCGTCGGGAGGCCCGAATCTCGATCAGGCAGGCGAGCGCCCCGGCGACGAGCGCCACGATGATCGTGGACGGCCATGCCCCCACTACGTGGGCGAAGGGGTGGGACAGCACGAATGCAGCGAAGTAGATCACCACGCCGAGAAGTGCGGGAAAAACCCCGAGGGTGCGCCACCACTGCCAGGCGCACCAGGCGCCGCCGATGACCAGCACGACTCCCCCTAGCCAGACCACACCCGTCGCCCGGGCCACTGCAAAACCGATGATCAGCGTGGCCGAGGCGACGAGCGGGATCCGAAAGCGCATGCGTGCAGGCTAGCTGGCGACGCGCGCGGCGTGCACTTCAGCATCCTTGACGCAGGATTCGAGAGCGGTGACCGCTGAGGTCATCTGGCCGTCCCAGTGACCGGCACGCACGCACCACATGACTGAGTCCTGCGATTCGACCAGGGAATCACGCATTCCCTTTGGACCATTGACGCCAAGGCGACCCAGCACACGCTCTGCTGCGGCCACCCAGGTGTGCGCTACTTGCAGATGCGAGATCTCCTTGGTGAAGTCACGCACCATCGAGGCTGCATGCGGAATATCGGGCGAGATGTCGTGCAGGCGGTGTTGGACCTGGTCAATCGCATCAAGAAAGTCGATGCGCATTGCCTCATGGACTGCCGATCTGCGCACGTCATGAATGAGGTCTTCACACATCTTCTTAGCAGCGGCCTTCGCCGCGAAAAGGCGATCAGATGAACGGTGGGGAACTTTCTTTGCGGCGGTGCGGCTCAAACGGCTCGGACCTGTGGACTGCTGTGACATGTTGCGCTCCTTCACGCCAAGTGATGAGAACGAATCACGGCCAGGTGGACCTGGTCACTTCCTGTTCTACTCCCCTTTCTTGATCCGCGCCGCAGAACTCGCCAGGCAATTTCAGGACTGACACTCCCCTGACAAAGTCGAGACCCCCTGCCTCAGGGCAGGGGGTCTCAATGGAACGGGTGTGCGCGGTAAGTACTACTTGCCGACGAGATTCGACGCGGCCAGGTTTCGGCGCGTCTTGCCGCTTACGGCGTAGAAGATCACGCCGAGTAGCACAAAAGCCACCAGTGGGATCAGCTCGGTGAGCGTGTACTTCCACTTCTCCGCTTCCTCCCAGCCATCGGGTCGGAAGTCGTCACCGAACCAGCCCACGCCAAGGCCGGGGAAGAGCAACTCGATGGTGGCGAAGATGATCCAGCCGGTGAGCAGGATCGACAGGAAAGGTGCCCATGGCGCACGGTAGGGGCGCGGGTGATCCGGGTGGGTGACGCGCAGGCGCCATAGCGCCGGGAACACCGCGATGTACGAGATGAGCGTCGTCGATACCGCGATGCTCAAGATCACGAGGAAGTACTTCGCCGAGTCACCTTCGCTGATCTGATGTGCCGCAATCAGCACGGCGGAGGAAAGGATGCCCGAGAGCACATTCACCCGAACAGGCGTGCCGTGCTTCTCCGAGATCTTGCCGAGCCAACGCGGTGCCGCACCGTCGTAGCCCGAAACCGCGAGGGCACGGTCGGAGCCCATGATCCAGGCGACACCGCTGGAGAGCAGGCACAGGATGAACAGGACTGCCGAGGCAATACCGAAGAGTGCACCCAGACCCGAGAGAGTCGACGTGCCATCAGCAGCAATCTCACCGCCATACACGGTGAACACTGACTTCATCGCATCGATGAAGCCACCGAGGCCGGAGACCTGGTCAGCCGGCAGGATCACGATGACGCAGAGCACCGGGATGCTGTACATCAAGATGGCAACGATGGCCGAACGACCGATGGAGAACGGTACGTCCTTCTTCGGGTTCTTCATTTCGTCACCGGCGGTATTCGGGAGCTCGAAGCCGACGTAGCCGAACATGATGAGACCGGCAAGCCCGACCAGACCTGCCTTCGTCACCGAGAAATCACCGAAGCCGACGCCGTGGACGCCATTCTGGATCGCGAAGATGATGGTCGAGAGGGTGAAGAAGGTCAGCAAGATGAAGCGGGCGTACGCGCCGAGGATCGGGATCCACTTGCCGACCTTGAACGAGAGGATCGCCGCGAACGTGCCCACCCAGATGAAGATCAGCGTGAAGGCGTAGAACCAGAAAGTCGACAGCTCAGCGCCATTGAGGAAGAAGACCGAGACCGTGGCAGCGGCAACGACCGAAAGGGTTCCGCCGAACCAGACCGGGTTGGTCACCCAGTACAGGACGTTATTGATGGTGGCAGCCAGGCGACCGAAGGCCAGTCGCGCCCAGATGTAGGGGCCACCCTCCTGCGGAAAGGCCGTGCCGAGCTCAGCGAAGAGCAGTGCACTCGGGATGAAGAAGGTCACGGCGATGATGACGTTCCAGGTGAATGCCTCGGCACCGAGACCGGCCAGCAGGCCGATGGTGTCGACACCCACGAGGGTGCAGATGGTGAAGAACAGGATCTCCTTGCGACCGAAGTTGCGCTGGAGATGCTTGGTCTCCTCGAGGGCATCAGTCGTGATGCCCAGTTCGCGGATATCGGCGGTGGAGAACTCCGGGCTCTCGGTACTCATACGGGGCTCCTCGTGAATTGACACGTAGATCGTCAGTGGATGAAACCTAGGGCCCAGCGCCCCCTCACGAGGGCAAATTCACCAGGTCGTAACACGCCAGAAGGTACGAAGCACCCCGATCTCAGCCCCACATCCAGCCTCAATGACCAGTCACGACTCGGTCATCGGCGGTCACAGCACCCACCAGGGCAGGTCATCGAGCTCACTGGACGCCTAGCGTCACCCCTATGGGAACTCTCGGCGCACCTCGACCAGGGGCTAACGTGCACCCATGGGGGCCACAACCAGCGAGAGATCTCGAGCCATGAGTCGCCCCCTCACCATTCGTCATCTCGAATGAGCCCCGACCCGGATCGGCGTCATGACCTCCTTCGGGAACTCGCTTCGATTGAGCACGGCGATCTCCTCGAGCGCCTGTGCAAGCTCGCGATCGCGCAGGTGCCCTGTGACGGCGCAGCAGTCGTGCTGACGGCTCAAGGAATCCCCGCCGGAGTTCTCGCCAGCGCCGGCGAGTGTGCTCGAGTGCTCACCGAGGCCGAATTCGATTTGGGCGAAGGCCCAGCCTTCGAATCAACCCGGACCGATCGACTCGTGATCGTCGACCACCTCAACACGAGCACCACAGCAGCCTGGCCGGTCGTGGGTGCTCTCGTGTTGCAAGCAGGAATCTCCGCCATCGCGACCTTGCCGCTTCGATTGGGTGCCATCCGACTCGGCGTAGCCCATGTGGTGCGACTTCAGCCAGGCCCGTTGAGCGATGACGCATTCGCGACAGCCCGCCTAATCGCCGACTTGATAACAGATGCCGTGCTCTTCCTTCAGGCAGGGCTGGTGAACGCGGACTTCGACGATTTGCTCTCCGCTTCAGGAACTGACCGGCTTCGAGTGCATCAGGCAACCGGCATGGTGGCGGAAATACTCGGCTGCCAGATGCCCGATGCGTTTGCGCGGATGCGCGCTCGTGCTTACGCCGAGGGGCTTCCGCTTGTCGATCTCGCTACCCAGGTCATCGAGCGTGAAGTGGAGTTCAGCCATGACGACTAGAGAAATGCATTCGCACGACCAACGGAGGAACCATGTCTGATCCCCGCACCGAGCTGCCGGCCGCCTTGGCGACCTTGGCCGAAGCCCTCGTCACGGATTTCGACTTCATCGATCTCGCACACTCCCTCGCCCGTTCCACGGTGGACGCCCTTGACGCGGCTGCAGCAGGCGTGATGGTTGTCGACCGCAGTGGAGAACTGCAGGTCGTCGCTGCGTCAGATGAAGACACCCACGTGCTCGAGGTATTCGAACTCCAACGTCGCCAAGGTCCCTGTTACGACAGTTGGGTGACAGGTCAGGCAATCAACGCCTCAGATTTGTCCGCTCAGGCCGCTTGGCCCGATTTCACCCGACGCGCACTTGAGCTCGGCTATGCATCTGCCTGTGCAGTGCCGCTGCGCTTTCGAGGACATGGGCTCGGCTCGCTGAACGTCTTTGGGGGATCGCCCCACGAGGTCACCTCGAGCGACCTGCACGCCGCGCAAGCTCTGGCTAACCTCGCAGCGGTTGGCCTGGCACAGCAGGCTGCGCCGGTGAACCCTCGCGATCTCGCCGAGGAAGTGGAGACCGCAATCCATGGCCGCATCGCGATCGAGCAGGCCAAGGGAATGCTGGCGGTTCAAGCCGGTATCACCCTGGAAGCAGCGTTCGAGTTGATGAGTGCTTACGCGCGCACAAAGCAGGCATTCGTTCGAACGATTGCCCATGAAGTTGTGAGCCGTCAGATAACTGCGGAGCAGATGTAGCGCCTCGGCGTAGCCCGAGATGAAAGTTCAGGCAGATGGAACTGCGGAAAGTGCAGCCTGAACAGCATCCGCATGATGGGCGCGCGCCATTGCTGCGGCCTGACCTCGGCCATCGACACCAAGTGTCCGATAAATCGCCATGGTCTCCTGACGCACGGTCGATTCACTGAACCCAACAACGTGAGCGATCTGAGCATTCGTGCGCCCGGCGCAGATGTGATCGAGCACTGATGACTGCCGCGCAGTCAGCTCAGCAATGCCGGATGGACGGCGACGATCACCTGCTGCCGCCGACACGCTGGTCGGCTGGCGTCGATCCACCGTCGACCACCTGGTGTTGCTCATTCCGAATGAAAGCTGCAGCCGCACATAAAGTGCGATGAGCGCCACGACGGCCTCGAAGTCAGCTGTAAGTGGTGACTGTGAAGAGTGCTCATCGAAGAAGAGCTGAATTGCGCCGATTCGTTCGCCGCGTGAAGCGATCGGCCAGATTGCAGTCGGCATGATGGTCGTGTCGAGGCTCGCGAACTCCGGAAACAATTCGCGAATACCTTCAGCACTCGCATGAAACATCGGCTGACCCGATCGAATTGCCTCAGCCAATGGCGTCTCATCAGCAGCACTCTGATCAGCTCGGGCTGCAAGGCTTGCCTCATCAAGACCGAAGGCTCCGGCGATCCGAAGGGTGCCGTTGGACTCGAGCACGGTTATGAGCGCGCCAATCGGTCGGGTCTCTGCCGCCACATTCAAGGTCAGGTGACGGCAGAGGGAATGGGGATTCGGCGTTCCGCCGAGGAACTCGATGACTTCAAGCAGAACTTCGGCACTCGGCTTATGAAGGAAGGCATTCCAGGTCACGCTCTCTAACGCTTGATCTCGCGCTTGATCCTGTCGGTCGCTCGAGTGTGTACGAAAATCGCTCACGACTCCCCCTTGGTTAATCAGAACAGCCTGGATTCGTGCGCCGTTCTTTTCACCATAGCCCCTTATTGCTCGGACAAAGGGTCGAGAACGGCGTTGGACCAGACATTGGATGACATAACCGCAAATGGGACGTTTGCCGAGTGAGAGTACGGACCTTCGGCGCACTCACGAGGACGTTTCAAGCCGATACTCTCGTACGCCTTACATTCTGTGCACACAAAGCGCTCTCGTTTCCCCTGACGATGTTCAGCTTTCAGTACGACGTCGGTACTCCGCGATGAGATCAGTTCCGGCAACCACTGGGTCAAAGAGCAGCTCATTCATTTCTGCGACAACCTGTTCATGCACCATCTGCGAGTAAAGATCAGTGAAGACGTGTGCCTCATCGTTCGCCCAACCTTCGAGCGCGACATTGACCACGTCAGGCGGTTCAGCCTTGGCAATCTCGTAGGTGGCGATGATGTCCGTGTTCGTGAAACCGGGGTGCACATTCGAGACCTTCACGCCGACCTTGCGCAGATCTTCGCGAAGCCCCATTCCCATGAAGGTCGCTGCGGACTTACTTGCGCTGTACATCGGTCCGCCGCGCGACATGGCTAGCGCGGCAGTGGACTGAACAAGGATGATGCCGCCCTGCCGTTCGATGATGCCGGGCAGTAATCCCGTAATCAGTAGCCGAGGCCCGAACACGTGCACCTCGAAGAGTTTGCGCACAACAGCATCGTCTAGCTCGTGGACGCTTCCGCTACCCCCGCGACCCGCATTGGAGATCAGTAGATCGACGTCGCTCACCCGCGAAATGACTTCATCTATCTGACTCGGCTCCGCGACGTCGAGCTGCAGTGGCACTAGTCGGGATCCGTACTTTTCCACTGCCCAGTCGAGACTGTCACGCTTTCGTGCGCAGGCAAACACTTTCGAGGCGCCCGCATCCATCAGTGCGTCAACGAAGCACGCACCGATGCCTCGGTTTGCACCTGTGATCAGGCCGACCTTGCCCTCGAACTCAAACCCACGCATCGCTGCCCCTTAAGTTGCGCAATTCCCGTAACCCTAGTCGGGGGCGAGCGATCACCTCAGGGCCCGACCTTTCCAGGAGAGCGATCCGCGCCTGCGACGGATAATCGATGCCAACGTCATGCCGGCGAATGCTCCGATTGAAACAGGCTGCGCAAGAACATCGGGCATGAGGCGCTCACCAGTGGCTGACGCAGTCAGCGCCCTGCTCGCGACTCCCGAGACGTAACCGAGTGCTCCCCAGCGCCGAGCGGTGTGGTCTCGCGAGGTGATCAGGACAGCAGCGGGCACCACATAGATCAGTGCCATAGCGCTAACCCCACCCACCGCGCCGGGCAGGGACCCGAAGACGGACCAGAGAGACTTCGTATAGCCCTCGAACACCTCAGCCGCACCGTCGTACATCCTGCACGAGGCAACACCACTCCCATTGAGTGGAAGGCCACGAAATCCGGCTCGCTTCATCGAGCGCAGAACCTCGACATCCTCGACCACGTATTCGCGCACTGATTCGTGACCACCTGATGCTCGATAGGCGCTTGCATCGACCACGAGAAACTGCCCAATCGCTGCGCAAAATGCCGGGCTTCCGCTTCGAGCGAGTCCCATGGGAAGAGTTGTCATCCATGACCAGTTCACCAGCGGCTGAGTCACTCGCTCTGCGGTCGTCTCGGCTACCTGACGCGGGTAAGGCGAGACCAGCGCCAGATCTTCGCGGCGCATGAAGGTGACCGCCTGGTTGATCGCCCACGGGGAGAGAAGAACATCGGCGTCGAGGAACACCAGTACCGAGCCGGTGGCGAGCTCGCTCAATCGATGGCAGGCAAAGGGCTTGCCGAGCCACCCCTCGGGTAGTGGCTCATCCGCGACCGACACCACCTGCACTCGCGCATCGCCGCCCGCGACCATGCGTGCCAGGGTCGCGGTGTCGTCGGACGATCCATCGTCCAGCACGATGATTTCGAGGTCGGGGACGCCGACCTGATGCATCACCGAGGTAAGCACCGGCCCCAGGCGATGCACTTCATTGCGTGCCGGGATGAGCACTGAGACGCGTTCGGAGAGATCCAGGTTAGGTTCACTAGATAGCCTCGGAATCCGGCGGAGATTGACTGCGGTATGCGCGGCCAACACGACTGAGGCCAACGCGCCTGCCTGCGCGAAAGCCCGAACCGGGTGCCAACCTCCCACGGGCACGGGAGATTACCCGCCGATTCGGCTGCTGTCAGGCAAAGCGCATCTCAGGGGCGCAGCACGCTCAGTGCACCTGGAACTACATGAATTCGCACAGGAGGCTCGCCGATGCGCTCACCGTCGGCGTAGAGCACGGAGCCCTTGGAGGAGATAGCGATCTCTCTTCCCCTGAAGGTATGCACCAGCGGATGGTCCACGTGACGTCCAGTAAAGATGCGCGGGAATACTCGGAGCACAGTGCGCCTCGGCGCTGTGTCGATCCACGTGACATCAAGCAACCCGTCGCTCATGTCGGCCGACGGACAGATGCGCATACCTCCGCCGTAACTTTCTCCATTACCGACCGCGATAAGCAAGGCTCGACCCGACATTTCCTCGCCGTCAATCGTGACGTCGTAGTCGTGCATGCGGAATGCACTCAGTTCAGCCAGCAGTGCCGCGACGTAGCGGGGCGTACCGCTGAGTCGAGTGAGTCGATCGGCACGCTCATTGACCGCTGAGTCGAAACCGGCCGAGATAACTCCCAGCGACCAGATGCGGCGATCGCTATGAGTGATGAGTGAGAGATCGACTCGCGACTCAGCACCTGATCGGACGAGATTAGCGAGGTGGCGAAGCCATACGCTGCGTTCCTTCGCCTTGATACCTAGCGACCGAGCGATGTCATTGCCCGTGCCTGCAGGAATGACCGACATGGTCAACCCATACTCAGCCGCTCCCTGCAGCACTTGGTGAACCGTTCCGTCTCCACCGCAGGCAATCACGGCAGCAGACCGACGTTCGCACGCTTCCGTTACCTCCGTTCGCATTGCCTCGAGAGTCGCGGGAAGTACGAGCCGGGTATCGATACCCAAATCATTGAGCGTTCGCGCAGAACTCTCGGCGATGCCTCGGGCCTTGCCGCCGCCCGCCTTTGGATTCGCGATGATCACTGCCGAGGACATGACTAGAGCGCGCCCTTGCGGGTAAGGAAGGAGCGGATGCGCTCACGCGGGTTCTCACGGATCTCAGTGCCATGAGTGAAGGCCGCTAGCGAGTATTCAAGTTCGCCAAGGAGTGACGCTGATGCGGCGTTCTGCTTTGGTGAGACGCAGTAGACCCCAAACGGATAAATGCGCCGGCCAAGCGGATTCATGATGCAGTCACCGGTGAGTAGCAGCTCTTTGCCCGGAATCAAAAGAGATATATGACCGGGCGTGTGGCCGGGCGTGTGCACGACCTGCATGCCGCCAGCGACGTCGAGAATCTCGCCATCGGAGAGTGCTCCTGCCAGGGGCACAGGTTCGAAGGTGCTGTCCTGGAGTCGATTGAGGATGCGACCTGCCGTAGGCCCTGCATTTATCGGCGGCGCCGTCCCGGTACTGAGAAACGGATGATCATCCGCGTGCGCCTCAGCGCCTAAGACTCCGCTCGCGCGTACGAGCTGCGCTGCTCCCCCGGCATGGTCCGAATGCGCATGGGTCAACACGATGCGCTGCACATCATTCGGATGCCGGCCGAGATCCTCGAGAGCCCGAAGGATCTTTTTCGGTCCACCCTTCAGGCCGCAGTCGATCAAGGTCACGGACCCATCGGACTCAGTCACGATGAAGCTGTTCAGGAAGTCACCGATATGCGGGATGCGGTACACCCCCGGGGCGAGTTCCACGTAGGGCCGCGACATGCGTTCAGCCTAGAGGCAGCGCCCCTGGAGTCCCTCTGAAGAATTGCGGATTTCTTTCAGTGCGTCGCGACCTGGTCTCCCGTGACGGAGGCCGCCCGTGGACGGCCATTACCCTTTCGTCAATCCCGAAAGGAAGCCATGACCACCACCACGAAGCCCTCGTCTGTCTTTTCCCTGCTGCTGCTTGTCTACATTGGAGCAGCCTTCACCTTCATCATCGCCGCCGAGCAGTTCATCGCCGCCGCGATCATCGGGGACAAGACCGACCAAGCCGCCATCAAGGCCGAACTCGTCGACGCAGGTGTAGCTGCTGGTTATGCGGAGCAGGCTCAGTCGATGGTGCTGACGCTCGCGATCATCTCGTTCATCGCCGCAGTGGTTCACATCGTGCTCGCGATCTACATCGCTCGCCAGAAGAACTGGGCGCGAATTGTGCTCATCGTCCTGGTCGCCTTCGGCACAATTACCGACATCACCTGGGTGATCCAGGGCCGTTGGTTCGCCGGCCTCATGCTGACGATCTACGACATCGCGATCTTGGTATTGGCCTTCGCTCCCGCCACCGCCGCGTTCTGCCGCAAGAAGGCCTAGCGCAGCGGAGCTTCACCTCGAGGAACAAGGGTCGGCCGCTCAACCGCGAACATCACGGCCCAGTAGGTAGCAAAACCCACGAATACCCCCGCGTAAACGTCCATCAAGAAGTGCTGCTGCAGCATGACCGTGGCCGGGAATACCAACGCCAACCAGGGCATCAGAATCCAACTGGTCTTCGGGAAACGTGAACGAAGCCGCCAGAGCGCGAGGATGCCGATCATCGCCCAGGTGCAATGAGCACTCGGGTATCCGTTGAATGGTTGGTCGTTGCCCCATACCATGCGGACCATCCAGCCGAAGACGTCGTCCGGCGGAGTGACGGTGCGCGGGACGTTCGTCTGGAAGAGCCAGTACGACAGGTCCAGGATCAGCTGGCTGACGATCAGCGCGATACCGACGGTCAGGAACCGGCGCATTGAGCGAGCTACGAGATTGAGCGCAGGAACGAGGAAGGGCACGATCACGAGATAGGTGATGTACGGGAGCGCCAGGATCGGCACGAACGGGATCTTCTCGTCGAGCCACGACTTGAGCACGAACGTCTGGTAGGCGCCGTCACCAGTGGCGGGCTGCACAAGTGCTTGAGTGACGGGATCCCACGCGAGGTATGCGGGCCAATGCTCCGGTGACGGTGCAGAGTTGAGCAACACATACGTACCGAAGGCAAGAACGATGCCGACATAGACCACGACGATCATCACGATGCGGGAGGTCAGCTGACCCCGCGATGTGTGCCCCGCGAGGTTGCGAAGGCCGTGATCGGATGGGTCGAGGGATCGAGAGTCGGTCACGAGAGGACCGTAGGGCGATCGGGTTCCTCCTGTCGCGCACACCTGGCACGAAGGGGGATTTCTGAATGAAGGCGGGGGTTATTCACGACTTGCCCTGGTACCCCTCATGCACGCCCTCAGAACGAACGAAAACGGGAACGCCGACGTAGGCTTCACTCGTCTGACCGGAACACCTGCTACCTCGGAGACGTCATGAGCATTGACCGCACCACCATTGATCAGGCAATCGCTGACCGCATTGCCGAAGACCCCCAGTTTCGCGCGGCTCTGTTGAGCGATCCGCGCTCCGCACTGGAGTCGCTCGCCGGCCAGCAGGTTCCTGACAGTGTCCGCGTCACCATCCACGAGGAATCCCCCACCGATATCCATCTCGTGATCCCGGCCAGTTCGGCGTTGAGCGACTCGGATCTCGAGTTGGTCGCGGGCGGATACAACTGGACTACCCCCAATCACGCCTGCGCAGACTAATCTCCGCCGCAAGACTCAGACGTCGTGCAGGCCGAATCGTTGGTAGATCTTCTTGAGAGGTCGAGGCGCCCACCAGTTCGCTGAACCTGCGATGCGCATGAACGCAGGCACCAAGAACACGCGCACGATCGATGCATCAAGCAAGATCGCCACTGCGACACCGAGACCGAGGACCTTGATCAAGGTGACAGACGAGGTCAAGAACGCAGCGAACACGATGGCGAGCAACAGTGCAGCCGCCGTAATGATGCCCGCTGACTTCGCGAGACCATGCGCGACCGAGCTCACGTTGTCGCCGGTGTGCTCGTATTCCTCCTTGATGCGTGAAAGCAGGAAAACCTCGTAGTCCATCGACAGGCCGAAGGCCACAATCGCCGTGAGGACGACTACTGATGTGTCGATGGCCCCCGTCGGGACAAATGTGCCGACCAGCCAGGTGAGGTGTTCCCCCTGGAAAACCCAGACCAACACGCCCATGGTGGCTGCGAGACTCAGCATGTTAAGGATCACGGCCTTAATCGGCAGCAGCACGCTGCCAGTGAAGAGGAAGACCAGGATCAGCACGGTCGCGAGCACCCAGGCGATGGCCCAAGGCAGCGCCTTGCCGATGCCATGCTGCGAATCGGTGTACGCGGCTCCCACGCCGCCCACGAGCACACCCTCGACGGGTGGCGCGGTCGCCCGGACATCGGCAATCACCACTTCACCTGCGGGGCTCCGCGAACGCTCCGACGAATACGCAAGCAGCCGCTCATGCTGCGGCGACAGGTAGGTCACCGTGGGCAAGGAATCTCCCACCCGGGCGCCGTCTGAATAAGTGCCACCTTGGGTCGTCACGACCTTGATCGTCGCCACCTGCGAAAGGCGAGTCGCGTAATCAGCCACCGCTGATGCATCCACGCCGGCCGGCAGCATGATCTCGATCGGTGACGCTCCCAATTGGGGGAAGTTATCTGTCAGCTGGGCGATCGCTACCACGGTGGAATCGGTGACCGGCAAGGTGCGCTCATCGGCCTGATTGAACTTGGCCCCCATAGCCGGCCACGCCAACACGCCCAGCAAAGCAATGGCTGCAAGCGCGATTGGCCACGGGTATTTCATGATGAAGGTGGCAAGTGCTGCCCAGCGCCTTCCTGAACTCGGTCGTGCCACGTTCTTGCGAATGCGCAGAGAGTTAACTCTCGGGCCGACCATGGAGAGCACGGCCGGCAGCATCAAGATCGCGCCCACCATCGCGAAGACCACAACCGAGATACCCGCGTAGGCGAATGAACGCAGGAAGTACTGCGGAAAGAACAGCAGTGCCGCGAGAGTCACGCCCACGGTGAAGCCGGAGAAGAACACCGTGCGCCCAGCTGAGCCCACTGTTCGGGCCACGGCCGACTCGACATTTGGCTGAACCAAGAGCTCTTCGCGGAATCGGCTCACGATGAGCAGCGCGTAATCGATGCCCAACCCCAGCCCGAGGCCGGTCACGAGATTGAGACCGAATACGGACGTCTCAGTGAAGAGTGAGATCACGTAGAGCACGAAGAAACTGCCGAGAATCGATGCGCCGGCGACAAGAAGTGGCATGCCTGCGGCTACGAGACTTCCGAAGATGATGAAAAGCAGCACCAGCGAGATCGGCACAGCAATGGACTCAGACTTCGCGAGATCCTTGCTGATCTGTCCATTGATCGACTTGAACACAGCCTGAATACCGCCGATGTAGGCAGTCGCTCCCGCGAGTTCGCCCGATGCCTTCGCCGAGTCGACCATCGAATAGATCTCGTCGGTGATCTCTGACGGTTGTCGGGGGGCATTTGGGTCGAAGGTCACGAGGATCACTGACGAGTTTCCGTCAGCGCTGAGCAACGCAGTCGCACCCGTTGACCAGTAATCAGTCACTCGAAGTACGTCAGACACATCGGCGATTCGAGTGCTCAGAGCCGTACCCGCAGCAGCAGCCTCAGGTGTCGCCGCGGAACCCGGAAATGCCAAGTCGATGACCAGGTCGGAATCCGGCGATCCGAACTCATCCTGAAGGATTCGAGCGACTGCAGCAGAGTCTGAGTTGGGATCGTCGTATCCCCCACCTAGCAGTCGTGGGAAGACACCAAAGCCGACCACGCCCGCAATCACGAGGAGAACGGTGCCGACAGCCAGAGTCGATCGGCGATGACGAAAGATCCAATGGCCCAAGCGCTCGAATCTCATGTCACTCCCCCTGCGGGTCCTGAGCGCGGGTCATGTCCCGGTCGACCAAGGCTAGCGAGAATGAGCATCGATCGAAGCATCAGCATGTCCCGTGAATCCGTGCATGCGTGATGCTGATGTGACGTATTCGTATCAACGTTGCTGGAGTAGCGATGAAAGAAAAAATTTTTTGAATTTCTTGGAAAAAACTCTTGCACGGCTCGTATCGCGGGGGTAGAAATCTCCTACCGAGCCGCAAGGCGAGGGTCAGTACCAAGATCGAAGGCCCGCCCGGGGAAGGTCCGGGGCACCACATGCTGGTGGGGTGGCCGCGAAGAAGGGCTGAGGCGGTACAGAGAGACGGCAGCGCGGAAACGCGAGGCGAGCGGCGACGGACAGCATCCGGCGCAGGCCCCGAGAAATCGGACGGAACTCGAGCAGCCAACGCGAAGACCCCTCGAACTCATACTTCGAGGGGTCTTCGTCAATGTATAGAGCAATCGCGAACCCTCATCGCGATGACACGCCGTGTCGAGGACGCCTAACCCCATCTGACCAATGAAGCCCGAAGACGCGCTTCACCAAAGTCACGCTCAATCACGACTATCGTCCTGATCAGCCATTCATTGATACGACGTGAGAAGAATCTAGCGATGACTGAACCGCTTCGCCCGCTGCACGAGCTCCAGTCCTTCGTGCTGAGCGCTGCTCGCGTGGAGATGATGCGGGAGGATCTGCGGCTTGACGATGACCTCTGGGATGCCGGCTTCGACTCACTCAACGCTTTGGAACTCGCTGAGGCGTGTTCCGAAGCGGGACTCGCTGACATTGACCCAACGATCTTTCTGACGTATCGAACTTCTGCCGCCATTGCCGCGCACATACTGCGGACGCCCCCACTGCGGCAGTCAGCAAGCCTGCTTTTCCATGATTCAGGAACACTCCCGCCCATTCACTGCGTCAGTGCTCCAGCTGGAACCGGATTGGCGTTCGCGGCTCTGATTGATTCACTCCCATCGCATCAACCAGTCGTGGTCATCGAACCGGAGGGGATGCACAATCAGGGCAGAGTCGCTCGAAGCATTCCCGAAGCCGGAGCCGATCTGTACGACCAGGTTCGGCAGTATCAACCAGAGGGACCAGTCGTCATGGTCGCGTACTCAGCTGGTGGTGTCCCCGCTTACGAATGTGCTCAGCTGTTGCGACGTGACGGTCGCCTCACCCATGTCATCATGATTGATTCCTACCTGGTGTACGACCGAACGCTTCGGACGAAAGTGGTGTCAACGCGGCAGTTGGACCCAGCTCGATTACAGAGCAGAATCAGTGAGTTTCGCGAACGCTTGCGATACGCCTACTACAACCGAACGGTGCGCACCGTGCCAGCCGGGGCAGATCGCTATCGACTGATTGGCGGCATCGCTGCACGCGCTCGAAGACGTTACCGACCTGCGCCCGCGGACTTCCCGATCACGGTGCTCCAAGTCGCAGATTCGCGCGCCGCCGCAACATGGATGGGGCTTACACCGCACATCACTGTGCTTGAGGCCGCGGGCAATCACGGCAGCGTTCTGATGCATCCCCATGTGCAGCAAGTGGTTGACGTACTGAATGAGGTAATACCTTCTCTGCAAAGTGCCGAGGTCAACCCACGGTAGGTGTCACTACGCCAAGAACCGTCGTTCAGGCAAACTCAGGGCGAAGAGAATACCAATGCGTTACTGAACGGCCCAAGCGTTGCTCGTGGTGTAGTACGGCTGGCGTACACATACATATCCGCCAGTTCCGTTATTCGGCCACCACTGCCAGCTCGTAACCCAAGCCGCGTATTGCTTGTCAGCAACCCCGGACCAGTTCACCCACGAAGGTGCATTGCTGTCGCATTTTCCGTCGGCTCCTCGCCCGTATGCCTGCATTGGTGCGACTGGCACATCGCTCCCAACAGCCGCGAAGGAATGGGAGATACCCAACCCTCCGGCGGTAGCGGCGTAGATCGTGCTGTCGTCCGCATACACGCCCGGCACGGTGTCATTTCCGAGTCCGCTCGTGGTCGTGTAGTTGGTAAAGGAAGTCCCGCTATCTGTGGAAATACTCAAGCCTGAGGCGGTACCGACGTAGACAGTGGCGCCAGAGGCGTACACGCTGTACGCACTGTCGTTCCCGAATCCGCTCCCGACGGGCTTGTTGATGAAGGATGCCGCGCCATCCGTGGAGATACTCAAGCCTGCGAAGGTGGCGGCGTAAATCACGCCACCCCCGGCAAAAACGCCGTTCACGACGTTGTCACCGAGTCCACTGATGGTGGTCTTGTTGGTGAACGACGTGCCGCCATCTGCCGAGATACTCAAGCCCGCGTTGGTAGCAGCGTAAATCACGCCACCTGCGGCAAAAACGCCGTACACATAGTCATCGCCAAGTCCATTGGCGATGGCGGTCTTGGTCGTAAATGACGTCCCGCCATCCGTGGAGATACTCAAGCCCGAGGATGTGCCTGCGTAGATCGTGTCACCGGAGGCATAAACGCAATACACGTAATTGTCGGCGAGTCCGCTAGTGGTGGTCTTGTTGATGAAGGAGGCGCCGCCATCCGTGGAAATACTCAGACCCCCGCCGGTGGCGACATAGATCGTGCCTCCGGCGACATAAACGCCGTTTACCTGGTTGTCGCCAAGTCCACTGCCCGTGGTCTTGTTGGTGAACGACGCCCCGCCATCGGTGGAGATACTCAGGCCCGCGGAAGTTGCGGCATATACCGTGCCACCGGCGGCAAACACGCCGTACGTTCGGTCGTTTCCGAGTCCGTCGAGGGTGGTCTTGTTGGTGAAGGTGACATCCCCGACTGACGCTAATGCAACCGGACTGGACCAGACCCCAGGAACAACGAGCGCAGCAATCGAGGCAACCGTTACCAATAACCTGCGCATTACGAACTCCTCGCATCCCAGCCACTAAGAACATCCAGTCGGCCAGTCCCCCACAAAGGGAGGAATGACACGATGGGAAAGTACCTCACGATCGCCTCTAGAACAGGCATCTTCGCGCGGCGTGGGTTTAGCTCCGGTCGCCTTCGCGGCAAATGAGACAGCGCAGTTCGCGTCATTTGCATCAGGAGTGGCGGTTTCGGGAAGTGCGTCCACCACACTCACTGGTGATGCGAACTGGGCCGAGATTGACCTGCCAACCGCGTTTTTCACGTCAAACACCTGGACTGGCAATGACCCAAGTCACTGCGTCGATTACGGAATTACCTTGAGCTATAACTTGGTCCCGCAAACGATTAGGTCCTGCCAAAGCAGGGCGTTCTCGGGCGACGACACCGAAGGGGACGGCGCCTTCCTATTTGTGGACGCCAGTACTTCCGCTCATTCCGGTGATGTCATTACGGTGTCCTGGGGCAGCGGATACACGACTACCAACTCGTCGCTATCAGGCGCGACTGTGTGGGTATGGGACTCCGCCAATGACGTTCTGGTCCCAGTAACGTTGCCAGAAGAAACAACGGCAGCCATCCCGATGTGGCAACAGGCCATCGGCCGGGCATCAGCCACCGCTACCTGCCCGGATGGCTACACCGACTCCTGGGACACCTGGCCTAACGGCGGCAAGGGCGGGTACGTGTGCAACAAGTTCCTGCCCGCCTACGGGAGCTGAACGGCCAAGAGCTGGTTTCCACTTTCCGATGGACAGGCCGCAGTAGCTCCCCCGTCAGAAATATTTGTCGTCGTGCGACGTCAGCCAGGTGGCGCGGAGAGACCATCCCACGGACCAGAAAGCGCAGAATCGAAGTTTCCCCAGCCCAGGTCAGGATTTTGCATCCATTGAGTACCGCTCCAGTACACGCCCCGATTACATACCGACCCGCCGCTCACGGGCACAGCCCATACCGCCCACGAGGGACTCCAACTCCGCGCGCATTCAGCGCCCTTAGTCCTTGCATAGGACTGCAACCATCCCGTGCTCGGGGTGACTACAACGGCATCGGGAGTGATCGCGCCCGAATCGCATGCGGTGTTCGGCGGCGCAACATCCGAGATTGCGTAGTCACCCCCGCCGACAGCAACAGTCAGCTGATCCGTGAACACGCCAGTGAATGGCCCGGCGAACTCAACGAGGTATCCGTTCATCGTGCGATCAGGTCGGTTAGGCACGGCATTCCAGAACCCGTTGGTGCCGCGCCAATTCGTGACGCCGTAGTCGTTCCCCGCGTTATCTGTGCTCGGCTGACCGATTGCCCATGATGCGAAATTCCATGGCTGCGTCGTACTGCCGGACGAGTCGCCTTGCCAGAACTGTGTGCCTGATTCCGCGCCATCGACCCAGATCCAGGTTCCCTCCTGAGCCGAGTCGCTCGCGCCGATCCAGACGTTCTGGGCATTGACATGACAGCTGATGAAATCGTTCTCGTGGGAGCTGGTGATGTTCGAAAGATGACCGGTCGAGCCCCAGAACACGGCAGTCGCTGCGCTCGCTCGTGCGGATGTCCACGAGACGTCTCCGGAGGCGAATTCGTAGAAGCTGCCGCTCGAGGGCAGGTAGTAGACATTCGGAGAGTTCAGGACGGCACCGACGTGGATCGTGAAAGCGCCCTCGGCCACGCCGGTGGAGATCAGCGCCGAGGCCAGCGTTGCATTCACGCTCGCCTGTGTTCCGACGAAACTGATCTCCTGCATGCCGGCAGTGAATGAGTATCCGTATGCCGGAGTGAGTCCGGTGGTTGATGTGAAACTCAATGACGTTCCGACAGGCGCGCCATTGAGCGAGACTCCGACTAGGAGAACATCCGAAGACGCGAATCCGGTCACCGCGGGCAAGGTGACGACCTGATTGGCAGTGTTGGGCGCTAGAACGGCCTGCGTGGTCACGGCCATCGCCTGGGGCGCGAGCGCGCTTACACCCAGCACCGAAGCCAAAACAAGCAGCGCGCTAGTGACGACCTTTCGCGCGATGAACTGATCTCGGCGCATTCGGGCCCCCTGGGTCAACTCAACTGCAATTGCTTTTTGACGAGTCTAATGCGCCTGCATGCGGAGTCTGTACTTTCCTGTCACGCTGCTTCAAGCCTTTGAGTCGAAAGCGACTCCAAAGCTTGGACACCAAAGGCCACGCCTTCTCTTTGGCGATGTGGCGCCAGGCAGGCGCAGACTGTCATGTGTGGCAAGGAAGTCCGCTCCGAATATGCCTGCAAGGATCGGCCAGCACGAGATCATGTGACTGATGAACCGACGTCAACCTCTCGACTATGAGACGGAAGCACACCTGAATAGTGGGGCGGGTCGGGCTCGAACCGACGACGACCAGATTATGAGTCCGGGGCTCTAACCAGCTGAGCTACCGCCCCCGATGGGGATGCTGAATCCTATCGGCCCGAATACTTGGCCATCCGGGCTAGTGCACAGGTGGCTAGACGGTGGGCAGATCTCCGTCGAGCAGTTGCTGGGCGACGACGTCGAACGCGTAATCGGACTCCCCCTGCTGCTTACTCAGGGTCCAGATGAGGTCGAAGCGATCCTCGGGCCAGTGGTGAGGAATGTCGGCACGGTTGCTGACAGGTAAACCTGCAAGGACTTCAGTCATCGATCCGTGATGCCACACGACGAGAGTGGGACGAGGGTCACTCTGGAGTGAGTCGCAGAGCTGCGTCGCATGCTCGTGATCGAAGCTTTGATCGACAGTGAGGGTCAACCGGTGAGCGAGCGGCGTTGCCGTATCAACCTCACGCTTGCTCTTGTAGTTGTCAGTCGACTTGGTGGCGACGATACGTGCGGGTACAACGATGTTCGGGTGCGTCACGTAGGGAGCATGGGCAAAAAGCGCGGCAAGCGCACCTGCACGAGTCCAACCGCGCACCGAGAGTGAATGCGGATCGTTCTCGCCCTTGTTGTTGATGCCATGAGGCGGGCCGTCATCGCCAGGCTTCTCGCCGTGACGGATGAACATGATCACGTCAGAGTCGGTCATGAGTCGTCCTTATGCGCAGAACTTGCCGAGATCCGCGAACGCGACGGCGCTCTCGTCCTTGAAGCCCTGAGTCTGGGCGATCTCGAGAGTCTTGGTGTCGACACCACTGGCCTTGGACATCTCCTCAACCGTGCCCTTCTCCAGGGTTGGGTCCTGCAACAAAGTCAGGAGAATCGCCATAGTCACCTGGATCTCAGCAACCTGCTTCGCGGTTAGTGCCTTGAGTCGCTCAGCTTGGCTCAGGGCCTGTGTGCCCTTGATCAGGCGCTTGGCGGCGAGCAGCACACCGGCTTCAGAGTCAGTCGAAGTGCTCGGCAACGCAGCCTTGTCGTAGAGAGGCGCAGTCAGCAGGCAGAAAGCCGGCTTTGTCAGATCAGACGGGATGGGTGACGGATCCGCCGGAAGTGCGGATGCGGCGGCCGAGGCGGCACCGGCGTCGACCGAGGCTGCCGGCGAAGCCGCGGCGGAGGCGCCAGCTGATGCAGCCGGTGTAGCCGAAGACGCAGAGGTCGATGAAGAGGAGTTGGAGCAGCCTGCAAGAGCAAGGGCGCCAGTCAGGCCGAGAACGGCAAGGGCAGCGGGCAGTGCGCGAACGCGTGACATGAGGCTCCAATCGGGATGTCCTGACAGTCTAGGCAACGGACCATGGGAGTCTTGATCGTGGCTGAGATACGACTGAGCGTGCGAGTGAAGCCGGGGTCGAGTCGGGCCAAGGTCGGCGGTAACCACGACGGCGCCCTCATCGTGGCCGTCAATGCCCAGCCGGTTGATGGCGCAGCCAATGAGGCCGTGGTGAAAGCTCTCGCCGAGGCGCTCAAAATCAAGTCTCGAGATATCCGAGTGGTCTCAGGCCATACTGCTCGCACCAAGATTGTGTCGATCGAGACCGAGGAGCCGCAGCAGCTTGCCGCACGGGCGGCAACGCTGACAGGGTCCTGACTCCCAGTTCTCAGACATCGTTTTCCGCCGATTTCCTAAGCGAGGTAATCCATGAGCACCGACACACGTACGCACCCTGCTACGGGACCACTGCTGCCCATCCTTGCCACTGTCGGCTGGATCATCACCGCGCTTGTTCTCTTCATCCCGACGGTCTTCAGTCCGATGCTCTTTGACTCGGGAACCTCGTTCTGGGCGGTCACGATTTTCGTCGGTCTCTTGTCATCCCTGGTGCTGTGCGGCCTGTCTGTGATCGGTTCGTGGATCATCTGGGCAGCGACTCGTCAGCATCGAGGTGGATCTGCTCGCCTGTTCCGCGGCATCGTCTACCTGCTTCCGCTTATCGGGATCCTCGTCACGGTGATCGGCTTGGCCGGGCTCCAGTTCCTCTGCACGGGCAACCTCAGTTGCGGGGCCTGAGCCCGTCGCCCGCCTGAGCGGGGAACTCAAGCGGCTACTTGCGGTTAAAGACAAAGGGCCGGGATTTCTCCCGGCCCTTCACACTGGCTCCCCCATCTGGACTCGAACCAGAAACCCTTCGATTAACAGTCGAATGCTCTGCCAATTGAGCTATGGGGGATCAAGGCCTGAGAAGGATATCAAGTCCCGGACCGTGCTCGTGACTGGCCCGAGCTGAGGCATTCACAAGCCCTGCCTCACCGTCCATTCATCCCCAGGTAGTAGCTGGGCACCCGGATGAACCGCAGGATCAGGTCTGCTTGCTTCATGCCCGATTTCATCGATGCCGGCCCTTATCTGGCCTCGATCTTGAGGAAATCTGCACTGGAATCCACACTCGACTTTTCGACATCGAGCAGGCGTCACCGTATCGGGCGATCGCGAATGCAGTCCTGCCTAATGAACTCACCTCGCCTGTTCCTCGATACCTCCTCCAGAGCAGACGGAAATTTCCTTATGGCCATCGGCTCTGATGACAGCGGTCGGCTGCTTGAGATCGGGGTGATCCTGAAGGAGAATGGAGATGTCGTGATCATTCACGCGATGGATGCGCGGCAAAAGTGGCGCGACCTGCTGGCCAAGGAGGTGTGAGGTGCGCAAGATCGGGAACACCTGGCATTTCGCAGACGGCTCAACTCTCACTGAGCAGCAAGCCGACGAACTCGCCGACTATCTAGAGACGAATGACGTCTTCACGAACTTCAAAGAAATCCCGACTAAGTCTGAGAACCCAACGCCTAGCTCTCAGTAACTCCGCACTTCTCGGGCTAGATGCCCAGGGCCTCGCGCAAGGAGGCAAGTTCCTCATCTGCTCGCGCCCGCAGGGCGGGATCTGCGGGATTGAGCCCGGTGTCGAAGACCACCGACCACCAGATGGTGCCCTCATCGCCATCACGGCGAGCCACCATGCGAGCCCCCGCACCTTCGCCGAGCTCGACATGCTCGGAAATCACCACGCTGTCGGTGACCAGGGCGAACACAGCCGCGGGCAAATCGCCGGACTCCTCGACGCGAAGCTTGAGATTTCCCTTCATGGCTCCGGTCGTGTCTTGAACGGTGACATTGAGGATCGGTTCGTCCCAGGTGGCCTTGCTGATGGAATCCCAGCGCAGTCGCTCGTGAATTTGCTCGGGATAGAGCGCCTTGTCAGTGGCGAGGGTGTAGATGTCGTTCACGGGGTCGACTCCCCACGCAATGACCCGCTCGCTCTTGGGAACCTCGAGACGTTCGCGAATACCCGAAGGCAGGCGGCGCGTGCGACGCAGACCGAACATCAGCTTGTCTGCCCGGTGGCGTTGGCGCGCAGTGACCGGCGGTAGTCCTCAAGCGCCATGAGATCGCGCATCACCTCAGTTGCTGCCTCGGGATCATCATCGGTGCGCTGGAGGCGGCCCTTGAGCTCTTCGATACGACGTGAGGCATCGAGTTCGAGCAAGCGTGCAATGACACTTGTTGCGTAGCGGACGTCCTGACCGGCGTCAGCCGGCAGAGGGTCAACCGAGAGCTCGCGCACGAGATTACGCACCTGATCATCGGCACAGTGTTCGAGAACCGCGTCGATCCATGCGAGACCATCGACATCCTCGGATGGATAGCCCGCCCCAGCGATTGCCTGGTGAACTGCAACAGCGCTCGGGTGCGTGTAGGCGGTTTCTTCAACGCTCTCGTACCAGTGCGTGACGATGGCCGGTTGTTGCAATGCGCACTTGAGAGCTTCGCGCTCGATCACCATCACGGGATCGCGTCGACCAGACTGTGTCGGGCGGCTAGGCAGCACCTGCGCGGAAGACTCCGCGTTGCGCGGTGCAGGTGCAGACGACTTCGCGCCCTTACTGACCGCCTTAGTCACTGTCTCGACGTCAAGGCCGAGCCACTTCGCGAGCTCGCGCGTGTACTCGGGGCGGATCGCTGCATCCCGAATCTTGGCGACGATCGGCGCAGCATCGTTCATCGCCGCAACGCGACCCTCAACTCGATCGAGGTCATGCTGCTTCAGTGCTGACTTGATCGCGAATTCAAACAGCGGGACTCGCCGATCGACTAGTGCCTTCACTGCCGCATCACCGTGCTGCAGGCGAAGATCGCACGGGTCAAGGCCGCTGGGCTCCACGGCCACGAATGTCTGACTGACGAACTTCTGGTCTTCCTCGAAGGCACGCAGAGCGGCTTTTTGGCCAGCGGCGTCACCATCGAACGTGAACACGACGCTGCCGCGCATCTGATCGGAGTCCATCAGGAGACGGCGAAGAACCTTGATGTGCTCGGCGCCGAATGCGGTGCCGCAAGTGGCGACGGCATTCGTGACACCGGCAATATGACATGCCATGACGTCGGTGTAGCCCTCGACGATGACTGCTTGCTGCTCCTTGGAGATGTCCTTGCGGGCGAGATCGATGCCATAGAGCACCTGACTCTTCTTATAGAGAGGTGACTCAGGGGTGTTCAGGTACTTCGGGCCCTGGTCGTCGTCATAGAGCTTGCGAGCTCCGAAACCGACGACATCACCGGCGAGATCCTTGATCGGCCAGACCACACGGCCGCGGAAACGGTCATAGATACCGCGATCGCCTTGGCTCACGAGGCCGCCGGCTTGCAACTCGGCGTCAGTGAAGCCCTTCTTGCGCAGATGCGAGGTCAGTGCATCCCACGACTTAGGTGCGTAACCGACGCCGAAGTGGGCGCATACCTCATTGTCGAAGCCGCGCTGCTTCAAGAACTCGCGTCCGACCTGAGCCTCGGGTGACTCGAGCTGATGGCGATAGAACTCGGCAGCAGTCTTGTGTGCCTCCACCAATCGAGTGCGCTGACCCGCCTGCCGGTTAACCGCGGCACCGCCGTCGACATAACGGAGCTCGACGTTGGTCTTGGCGGCCAGCTTCTCGACCGACTCGGCGAAACTCAGGTGGTCGATCTTCTGGAGGAAGGAGAGAACATCGCCGCCCTCGCCGCAGCCGAAGCAGTACCACATGCCCCTGCTCGGGGTGACATGGAAACTCGGGCTTCGCTCGTCATGGAAAGGGCACAGACCCTTCATCGAGCCGCCGCCGGCACTCTTCAGCGTGACGTACTCACGGACAACATCGTCGATCTTGGCCCGCTCACGGACTTCCGCGATGTCCTCATCACGAATTCGGCCGGCCATGGGCTGATTCTAGGCGGGAAATCACCTGCGGCCGACGGAGGAATCGTCAGCCTTCGGGCGGATGGGAGACGCACACCCCCGTCCCTCCGGCGACATCTCTGCAGATGCGCACCGGAGCTACGTCTCCCGCCCGGGCCGACTAATCGACCTCATGAAACTAATGGGCGCAGGTGGGATCCGCCTCCGCGGTGAGGCCTGGCCGAGGACAAATCGGGATATGTCCCGACTTCCCCTGATTCTTTCCTCGATCAGCCGACATGAAGTTCCGGCGATATCGTTCGAGAGTCAGCCGAGGGTCGGCTGGATCAGCTTCCGCCGACACGGCTATCCCCGGGAGGACTCATGAGTTCTGATCCCGTGTTCGGACTGCCGTCCTTACTTCGGCTTCTCTCGAGTCACCCCGACGGACAGCACCTGACGACTGCGCTCAACGACGGCATCTTCGCCTCATTCGACGCGCGAGCCACCGTGATGTGGCTGGTCGAGGATCGGCAGTCCCTCGGAATGGTGGGGTACGTCGGCTTCAGCGGTGAGGATCTCGCGCGCTGGCATCGAATCCCCCTGACGTTTGACTCCCAGATGGTTGATGTTGTCCGTTTTGGCGAGATCTATGTGACGGCAAGCGCCGACTTCCCGACGAAGTATCCGAACGCCACCTTTGACCGAATCCATTACAAGCAGATGATGGATCGGCTCAGCATGAATGAAGGTGACCTGGTGGGGATCCCGATCGTTCACCAGGGGATCACTCATGGAGTTGTTCAGTTCACGACAGAAACCCCTCGCGACTGGACTTCACATGACTTCTCAGTGCTGACCGCAATCTCCTCCGCGCTCGGACTCTGGGCCACTCATCCGCATACCCCCGTCGCTCCCCTGTATCGATCTGCCGGCACTGAACCGATGCTGATGTTCACTCAACGTCAGCAGGACATCGTCGAGATGGTCAATCGGGGCATCGGCAATCACCAGATTGCTACTGAGCTTCACGTGTCGGTGTCAACCGTGAAGCAGGAACTCCAGCGGATCATGCGCTCCACGAGCACAAGCGACCGGACAACCGCCGCTCAGCGAGCTGTCGAGATGGGCCTGCTCCCCGCATCCGAGAACTGAACTGCGAGTCGGTCTTTCCAAGCGACCTTGGCCGATGTCTAATGGACTCATGACCAAGAAGCCGCTGATCGCCCTTGCCGCCGTCTCCCTTGCCGCCACCGCAGCCGTCGGGATCTCCCCCGCCGCCACGGCAGCGACGAAGCCCACGTTGGTGGTCACCCAGCTCCCCGCTCAGGTGCGCCTCATCCCAGGCGAGCACATCCTTCTGTCGCTCTCGACCAATAAGACGACCGGTTACACCTGGACCACCAAGGTGACCGGGAAGACCTCGGCCGTCAAGGTCTACGAAGGCGTGTACGCCGCACCGGAAAGTGCCAATGGCATGGTCGGCGTTCCGGGCACCACAACCTGGGATATCGCAGCCAAGGCGGTGGGCACAGCAACCGTGAACATCATTGCCACGAGCCCTGGCGGAACGGCTGATGCACCGCAGAAGCTCACCATCATCGTGATGAAGAAGCAGTAGCGCTTTCTTACTCATTCATCGTGCGTCAGTGACGCACGAGTCGTGCATGCCAGTCGACGATGCTCACGTCAGTGAGGCTGGCGATCTGGTCGACGATCACTCGCTTGCGCTCGCCGTCTGTCTGTGCAGAATCGAATGAGGGCTTGAGCCAGGCCTCGAGTGATCGGCCGCTGTCGAGAACGAGTGCGTGATACAGCTCGGCAATCTGCTCGCGCTGGCGGGCGTATTCGGCCTCCGCGCCTTCGCGGTTCATGACGTAGCGCACGGCGATGGCCTTCATCACCGCAACCTCGCCGCGCACCTCCTCGGGCACAACCAGGTTGGCGGCGTAACGGGTAAGCGGATTGCTGCCGTACTCGACCTGCGTGGCCACCTGCGCCGAAACGCAGAAGCGCCCGATGAGGTAACTGGTGAAGCGCTTGAGAGCGACGAGGTCATTCATTGAGCCGTCGAATGACGACGGCCAGTACTCGAGTTTGGTGAGGCGGCCGATCGCGTCGGTAAGCATTCCGACATCGAGTCCGTAGCGTTCGTGCGCGATCTCGACTAAAGCAGCGCGCTCGCCCGGTGACGTGAACTCGCTCAGATGAACATGCCCGCCGTGAACCGCATCCTCGACATCGTGCACGGAATACGCGACGTCATCGGCCCAGTCCATGATCTGCTCTTCGAGACAGGTGCGGCCCTCAGGAGCGCCGTCACGCAACCAGTTGAAGATCGGCAGATCGTCGTCATAGACACCGAACTTGCGCACTCCAGGTTGGCGCGCCCACGGATACTTGCACGCCGCGTCTAGCGACGCACGCGTCAGATTCAAGCCGACGCTGCGTTCGTCGCGGGGATCGACAACCTTGGCTTCGAGCCTGGAGAGAATGCGGAACGACTGGGCATTGCCTTCAAAGCCGCCGAAGGATGCGGCGAGCTCGTTGAGTTCGTCCTCACCGTTGTGACCGTAAGGCGGGTGACCGAGGTCATGAGCCAGACCCGCGATATCGACCACGTCAGGGTCGCAGCCGAGGGCCTCGCCGAGCTCGCGTGCGATCTGGGCAACCTCGAGGGTGTGGGTCAGGCGAGTACGCGGGAAGTCAGCCTCCCCCGCCACCATCACCTGGGTCTTGGCGGCTAGGCGGCGCAGCGCTGCTGAATGCAGAACACGGGCACGGTCTCGAGCGAAGTCACTGCGCACGGATTCCTTGACAGGCTCATGCACGTACCGGGCTGCGTCATGCTCGGTATAGCCGCGGGTCACGCTACGAGACTACTGCCGCAGTTGCGCAGTGCGTCTCAGCAGGCCGAGCGAACTCTCGCTCGCCATCTGAATTAATCGCCGGGGAGGATCCGTTGCTGGCCCCAGCGGGTAAGCAGGTAGTAGCGCATGAGCGCTGCTGTCTCACGGCCGACGTACTCCGAGGTCAATGCCGTACCTGGACCAGTCTTGGTCGGCGATAGGTGCGCATCAATACCGAATTGGGTCGCGGTGGCATCGGCGCGCGCGGCATTGGCCGGGTCCGTGACGACTGTGGCCGAGGACCAGTCGAGATCCTTCATGACCGTGGCGATCACTTGGAGAGAGCCAACCGTGTCGCGCCCTGTCGTGAAGATGACGATGTCCTCGTTCGCCACGCCCTTGCTGAGCAGATGAGTCTTGGCATCGTCGGCGTACTTCTGCGGCCCGGCGACGATGATGACCGGAGCCACCCCCTGGCCATAGAGGTCTGCCGCATGGTCGAGCCGAGCCTTGAGCACGGGTGCCGGATCGCCCCAGACGCGGGCCGGGTCGAGCACAACGATGGCCTGGGTCTTGGTGCGATCGTCGAATTGGGCCGTCAGCACGATCTGGAGCACCACACCGATGGGGATGAGGAGCAGAGCGAAGGCCAGCAGCATGGCCAGTGCCGTGATGATGCCTCTGCCGGTGCGCGGAACGCTTGCGGCAACCTGACTGGAAGCACTTGGGCGCGACGGCGCTGGTGCTGCAGTGGACATCCCCCCATGCTCACATGTCACTCGCGTCACGCGTCCGACAACACACCGTGGGTACCCGCTTGTGATCTAGTGATCAGCCGCCGGAGACATGAAGTTCGGCCTGCGAGATCTCCGCGGCCTGCGTTTCATCGAGATACGGCGAATCGAGCCAACCGTCAGGAAGGGTCGGACGTCGACCGCCGGACGTGCGCCCGCGCGGCCCCGAACCGACCTCCGCATTGAAATCCTGATCAGGATCAATCTGGGCAAGGAGTGAATCGAGCTCAACAAGAGTTGCAACCGTGCCCAGCGCCTGGCGCACCTGCTGCTTCACACTGAAGCCCTTGAGATACCAGGCCATGTGCTTGCGGATATCGCGGCAGCCCTTCACCTCGCCGTAATCGACGACGAGAAGCTCGGCATGACGACGCAAGATGGTGAGTACTTCACCCAGGCGAGGATCGGCCGGGATCGGCTCACCTGCGAATGCTGCTGCGAGTTGGCCGAAGAGCCAGGGGCGCCCGAGGCAGCCGCGACCGACTACAACGCCGTCGGCGCCGGTGCGAGCAACCATGTCGAGGGCATCCTGCGGGGTCCAGATATCTCCGTTGCCCAGAACCGGGGTGCCCAGCGGCGCGAGCTCGCTCTTCAGGCGCGCGATGGCATCCCAATCTGCGGTATCGCCATACATCTGCTGTGCAGTGCGTCCGTGCAGGGCTACCCAGGCCACTCCTTCTTCAGCAGCAGCACGACCGGCCTCGAGATACGTCAGGTGATCGTCGTCAATGCCCTTTCGCATCTTCACCGACACCGGCACTCGCCCATCGGCCGTCGTGACCGCAGCGCGAACAATCGAGCGGAAGAGATCCTTCTTCCACGGCAGTGCACTGCCGCCGCCCTTGCGAGTCACCTTGGGAACAGGGCAGCCGAAGTTCAGATCAATGTGATCGGCACGGTCCTCATCGACAATGATCTTCACGGCGCCGGCCATCACCACGGGATCAACACCGTAGAGCTGCACGGAGCGCGGATTCTCACTTGAACCGAAGGTGACCATGTCGAGGGTCTCGGCATTGCGCTCGATCAACGCTCGCGAGGTCACCATCTCGGAGACATAGAGACCATTGGGCTTCGAGGGATCGGTGTTCCCGTATTCGCGGCACAGCGTGCGATAGGCCCGATTGGTGATGCCGGCCATCGGCGCCAGCACCACAGGTGAGTCGATCTGGACGGCACCCACCTGCAGGAAGCGGGGCGACATGGTGACCGACATGCGGCGATTCTCCCACGATCCCTGGTGTCCGCCCCCAGTAGTCTCAAGGGGCCTGATTCCCTCACGAATGGACCCCGCATGAGTACGAGTGTCGAACTGATGGGCAAGAGGCGCTGGTGGGCACTCGTGGTGCTTGCGCTCGGCGTCGCGATGATCATCCTCGACGGCACTGTCGTCAATGTCGCGCTCCCGGCAATGGTCAAGGACCTCGACCTCAGCACCACTGATGCCGAATGGGTGACTGCGGCCTATTCGCTGACCTTCGCGTCACTGCTGATTCTCAACGGCCGCCTGGCCGATCGGTTCGGTCGCCGCCTGCTCTTCGCCATCGGCATCGTCGTCTTCGTCGGCGCAAGCGTGCTCGTCGCGATGTCGACGAACTCGATCGAGGTCATCGGCGCACGTGCCCTGCAGGGCATCGGTGGCGCAATGATCCTGCCCGCGTCACTCTCGGTGATCAACGCGGTCTTCACCGGTCGCTCGCGCGCGATCGCTTTCGCAGTGTGGGGCTCAACGATTGGCGGCATGGCTGCCCTCGGCCCGCTGGTGGGCGGTTACCTGACCACGTATCAGTCCTGGCACTGGGCCTTCTTGATCAACGTGCCGATCGGCATCATCGTGCTCATCGGCCTCTTCCTCTTCGTTCCCGAGACCAAGGATGAAACCGGTCGCAAGGGAATTGACGTACCCGGAACGGTTCTCGTCACTCTCGGACTTCTCGGCGTTGTCTTTGCGCTGATCGAGGGTCAGCACTACGGCTGGATCGTCGGAACCACCGAGTTCAAGGCCGGTGGCTTCACCTGGCCGGCCGACACCATCTCAGTCGTGCTTGTCGCCGGACTCATAGGCATCGCTGCGCTGATCGCGCTGGTCTTCGTCGAGAAGTCCAGGCTTCGCGCCGGCAAGATCGTGATCATCGATCTGCGTCTGTTCAAGATTCGAAGCTTTGGCGCCGGCAACATCGTCGCGTTGGTCGTCAGCCTCGGTGAGTTCGGTCTGCTCTTTACGATTCCGCTGTTCCTGCAGGCGGTGCGCGGTTACAGCGCAATGGAAACCGGCGTCATCCTCGTAGCACTTGCTGCCGGCGCTTTCGTGGCATCAGGCATCGGTGCAGGCCTTTCGCAGCGCGTTGGTCCGGTTCGCGTTCTGCAGATCGGTATGGCGCTCGAGGTCATCGGCATCATCGGTATCGGTGTCTCCATGTCCACGACTGTCACCGGTTGGGGTCTTGCGCCATGGCTGTTTATCTATGGCGCGGGCGTCGGCTTCGCTACGGCGCAGCTGACTGGCGTGGTGCTCTCCGAGATTCCGGTCTCGGAATCTGGCTCAGCGAGCGCGGTGACGTCGACAGCGCGCCAGGTGGGCGCAGCCATTGGTACCGCGATTCTCGGCACCACACTTCTCATCGGCCTTGGCCATTACACGACCAACCAGCTCACCGACCGCGGCGTTCCCGCTGCCACGGCTACGCAGGTAGCGGATGCGATGCAGGCATCAGCGGGCCAAGCGGTCACCGGCATGGGAGCCATGCCTGATGGTCAGGTCATGGTCGAAGGTGCATCCGAAGGCTTCGTCGATGCCACGAAGACTGTGTCGTGGGTTGCCGCACTGTTCGTCTTCCTCGGATTGCTCACGAGCTTCCTGCTGCCGCGCAATGCAGCGCGCGTTGAGTCAGAGGGCTACGAGCCGCCGAAGGACAAGGAATAGCAAAGGGCCCGCCGATGGCGGGCCCTTTCGCTTTGCGCTCTAGAACGCAGGAAGCCTGGTGGACAACCAGCCGATGATCGAATCGAGCCCGATGCGCTCCTGCTGCATGCTGTCGCGCTCGCGGACCGTCACGGCCTGATCCTCGAGCGTGTCGAAGTCGACCGTGATGCAGAACGGCGTGCCGATTTCATCCTGGCGACGGTAACGACGGCCAATGGCACCTGAATCGTCAAACTCCACATTCCAGCGCTTGCGCAATTCCGCAGCGAGATCCTTGGCCTTGGGCGAGAGATCGGCGTTGCGCGAAAGCGGCAGCACTGCAACCTTGACCGGCGCAAGACGCGGATCCAGGCGCAGCACAGTGCGAGTGTCGACACCGCCCTTGGAGTTCGGTGCACTGTCTTCGTCATAGGCATCGAGGAGGAACGCGAGTACTGCACGGGTGAGGCCTGCCGCAGGCTCAATGACGAACGGCACGTAGCGCTCGTTCTTCTCCTGGTCGAAGTACGACAGGTCAGTGCCGGAGTGCTCACTGTGAGACTTGAGGTCGAAGTCGGTGCGGTTGGCGATGCCCTCGAGTTCTGCCCACTCGGAGCCGGCAAAGCGGAAGCGGTACTCGATATCGACCGTGCGCTTGGAGTAATGCGACAGCTTCTCCTTGGGGTGCTCGAAGAAGCGCATGTTCTCGGGGTTCATGCCGAGCTCGACGTACCAGTCCCAGCGAGTCTTCAGCCAGTACTCGTGCCATTCCTCATCGGTGCCCGGCTCGACGAAGAATTCCATCTCCATCTGCTCGAACTCACGGGTGCGGAAGATGAAGTTGCCGGGCGTGATCTCGTTGCGGAAGCTCTTGCCGGTTTGGCCGATGCCGAATGGCGGCTTCTTGCGAGCAGCATTGAGAACGTTGAGGTAGTTCACGAAGATGCCCTGGGCAGTCTCGGGGCGCAGGTAGTGCACGGCGCCTGCATCGTCGACCGGGCCAACGGTGGTGCGCAGCATGCCGTTGAAGTCACGCGGCTCGGTGAAGTCACCCTTGGTTCCGCAGTTCGAGCAGGTGATGTCGCCGAGTCCGTTCTCCGGAGACTTGCCGTGCTTCTCCTCGTAAGCCTCGATGAGCTGATCGGCACGCCAGCGCTTATGGCACTTCTTGCACTCGGTCAGCGGATCAGTGAACGTCGCAACGTGACCGGAGGCCTCCCACACCTGCGGGGCGAGGATCACCGAGGAATCGAGGCCGACAACGTCGTCGCGGCCGCGCACCATCGACTGCCACCACTGGCGACGCACGTTCTCCTTGAGTTCAACACCGAGGGGCCCGTAGTCCCACGCTGAGCGCGAGCCTCCGTAGATCTCAGAGGACTGAAAGACGAAGCCACGACGCTTCGAGAGATTGACGACTGCATCGACACGATCGGCGGCCACTGGGCGCTCCATTTCTGAGCGCTTGTGCGCTCCACTCCGGCTGGTTGTCGGCGGACGCGGTAAGTGTAGGCGGTGAGGCTGGTGTGACGAGAGTGAGAGGGGTCAGGCATCCACGGCACGGATATCGGGGCCGGCGGCCTCCCCCAGACCGATGGAGCCGGCATCGAGGGCCAGGCCGGTGACGGCATCGACGAAGCCCTCGGGTGAGCGGTAATGCACGACCTCATACGCACTGGGCTCGTCGATCGCGGTCGAGAGCAGGGGAATAGCCGTCATCTTGACCTCAAAGTTCGACAGCGCCCTGCGATATGCGCCGACCGAGACCCAACGGGTGGTGATTGTGCGCAGATCGGCCTCGTCGGTGGATTGACCCAGGTGGGCATCGACAAAGCCGGGGCAGACGGCAAGGGCCGCAATCGCCGTACGGGCTGACGCCGGGAAATCGGGGCTCTGGGTACGGAAGCGATTGAGGACGATGAAGGTAGGGTCGGTCACCTGACACACGCTAGCGGTGGGAGTAAGCACGTGGCGAAAGCGAATAAGAGCTCGTCGGGCAAGAAGAAGCCCTCGGCCGTGCGCGGCCCCGGCGGCCCTGCGAACCAGCCAAGCTCAATGCGCCCTCAACTCGAGAAGGCCAGCCTGCCGATCCTGATGCGCCTGACTCGTGTTCCGCGCTGGCTACTCGTGGTCGGCATCGCGTTGTGCCTGTTCCTCGGCCTGGTTATGCCGCGTTCGCTTTCGTGGCTCGGCGGCATCCTGCTGCTGATCGTGGCCTTCTTCCTGGGCTGGCTGCTCGCCCTGTCATGGCCGGTGATCAACGGTCAGTCGAAGTTCCTGCGCGTGCTCATCGTGATCGTCGTGGTGCTGCTGGCCTTGTTCAAGTTCATCGGCATCCTCTAATCGCACTTGACAATCATTTTCATTAAGGCCTAAATTCGGGTTATGCGACGTTGGCCTGCCCTGGTGCTGGCCGCCGCCATTCCCCTCACTGCAGCGTGTGCCCCCGCCTCCATGGGCACTCCCGACCAGGCCTCCAGCGGTCCGCGGATCGTCGCCGCCTTCTATCCACTTCAGTACGCCGCCGAGCAGGTGGGCGGCTCCAGTGTGAGCGTCACGAATCTCACCCAGTCCGGCGTCGAGCCACATGATCTTGAGCTCAGCGCACAGCAGGTCGGCGAGATCGCGAACGCCGACCTCGTGCTCTACGTGAAGGGCTTTCAGCCGGCTGTCGACGAGGCCATCGCCCAACAGGCACCCGATCGCGCAATCGATGTCAGCGCGGCAATCTCTCGGCTAACCCTCGACGGCGCCGCGGATCCGCACGTCTGGCTAGATCCCAGCAACATGTCGACAATCGGAACCGCGATCGCCGAGCGTCTTGCCGAGATCTCCCCCGACGACGCTGCGTCCTACGCAAAGAACAGTGCTGCACTCACAGGCACCATGTCAGCGCTCTCGAGTGACTATTCCGCCGCACTCACGAACTGCCGTACGCGCACGATGGTCGTCAGCCACGATGCCTTCGCCTATCTGGCCAAGGCCTTCGGACTCACCCAGGTGGGCATCTCCGGTCTCTCACCGGAGGCCGAGCCGAGCCCTGCGCGAATTCGCGAGGTGGCCGACGTGGTGGCAAAGGAGAACGTGAACACCATCTACTACGAGACTCTCGTCGACCCCAAGGTCGCGCAAACTATTGCGGACGAGACAGGTGCAAGCGCACAGAAACTCGATCCACTTGAGGGCCTTCAGCCCGGCGCAACCGGCGATTACGCCACGGTGATGCGCGAGAACCTCGCAACTCTTGCGAAAGGTCAGGGTTGCTCGTGAACGACACAGTGATCTCGATCGAGCGCCTGTGCGTGGAATTCGACGGCGCCCACGTGCTCGAGGATGTCAACGTCGATATCCAGGCCGGTGACGTCATCGCGCTTCTCGGCCCCAACGGAAGCGGCAAGTCGACGCTGATTCGCGCAATCCTCGGATTGCAGCCTGTCGATCACGGTCGCATCACTCTCTTTGGTACTCCCCTGCGCAGGTTCAAGCAGTGGCAGCGCATTGCTCTGGTGCCGCAACGTCTTCCGGGCGCAAGCAGCATTCCCGTCTCGGTCTGGGAGACCGTGCTCTCCGGCGCGATCTCACCGCGCACCCGCTGGCGCCCTTTCTCTCGTACCGAGAAGAACGCAGCAGTCCAGGCACTTCACGATGTCGATCTCTGGGATCGCCGTCACTCACGTCTCGACACACTTTCCGGTGGTCAACAGCGCCGAGTTCTCGTCGCCCGAGCCCTCGCGAGCAATGCCGACGTGATCTTGATGGACGAGCCGACGGCAGGGCTCGATGCGGCAAACGTGACTGCATTGGCCCGTCTGCTGGGCGAACTCAAAGCCCGAGGCCGCACGATCATCGTGGTGACGCACGAGATCGATGCGATCGAGTCGCTGGTGACGCGCGCAATAGTGCTTGCACCCGATGCGCATCACTCGGTGCAGTACGACGGGCCACCGCCCGTACCTAACTCCTTTGCCCATGATCATCACCATCACCACGATGCCGTGATCGACGACTCTCCCCCGGTGATCGGGATGGAGTCATGACGATGATCTGGGACTTCGACTTCATGCGGCGCGCACTTCTCGCCGCCGCGCTCGTCGGGCTTATCGCGCCGCTCATCGGCGTCTTCTTGGTACAGCGCAGGCTCGCCCTGCTCGGCGACGGCATGGGACATGTGGCTCTGACAGGCGTGGGCCTGGCCTTCTTACTCGGTACGGCACCAATCCCGACCGCCATGGCAACAGCGGCGCTCGGTGCATTCCTGATTGAGTTCATCCGTTACCGCAGTCGTACTGCTGGCGATGTTGCTCTCGCGCTCTTGTTCTACGGCGGTATTGCCGGCGGCGTGCTCTTTGCCTCGCTCGCGCCGGGCAGGGCTAGCTCGTCTTTGAACTCGTACCTGTTCGGATCACTCTCTACCGTGGCCAGTGGTGACCTATGGGCTCTCGGCGCTCTCGTCGTCACCGTGCTCTTAGTCCTGCTGTTCTTCGGCCGCGAACTGTTTGCGGTGAGCCTGGACCCCGACATCGCCCAGGTGCAGGGCATCAAGGTTCGCGCGATGAGCACGCTCATGGCGATTCTCGCTGCCATCGTGGTGGTCGTCGGTATGCGCGTGGTCGGCCTACTTCTTGTCAGCGCAATCATGATCGTGCCCGTCGCCGCAGCGCAGCAGGTGACCCGTTCCTTCCGCGCCACTGCAGCGCTGGCTGTCGTGATCGGCGTGATCGCCTCAGTGACCGGCCTAGTCGGCTCGTTCTATGTCGAAGCTCCCCCCGGCCCCGCGATCGTCATCATCGCCCTGGCCTGCTTCGCGATCCTGGCCATCGTGGCCGTGCCTATTCGACGCCGACGACGGGAGCACTCATGAGCGTGCCCCAGCGCCAGACGCGCCAGCGCACCGCGGTCGCGGAGCTACTCGCCGAGATCAACGACTTTCGCTCAGCTCAGCAGCTGCACGACGATCTACGTCACCGCGGTGACTCTGTTGGCCTCACCACCGTCTACCGCGCCCTGCAGTCACTTGCAGCATCAGGAGATGTCGACCAACTCGTCAACGACGAGGGCGAGACCGTGTATCGAAAGTGCAGCGGCGAGCATCATCACCATCTGGTGTGCCGAAGTTGCGGCGCCACTGTCGAGATTGCCGGACCAACCGTCGAGAAGTGGGCTGACGCCGTGGCCGCCGAGCATGGGTATTCGCAGGTCAGCCACACCATGGAACTGTTCGGCCTCTGCCCACGGTGCAACTGAGGCTTTCGGCGTCTAGCCCTTAGCGGGCGGATTCGGTACTGCACCGCCATACCGGCGATCACGTGACGCAAAGATCTCGCAGGCATGCCAGAAGTCACGGCGATCGAAGTCAGGCCACAAAGTGTCAAGGAAGACCATCTCGGCATAAGCTGCCTGCCAGAGCAGGAAGTTGCTGGTGCGTTGCTCGCCTGAGGAACGCACGAAGAGGTCAACGTCAGGCATGTCGGGCTCGTCGAGGTACTTGTGGAACATGCGCTCGTCGATGCGCTTGGGATCTAGCTTGCCTGCCTGCACATCGCGGGCCATTGCCGCAGCGGCGTCAGCGATTTCGGCGCGACCGCCGTAGTTCACGCACATCGTGAGAGTGAGCTTTCGATTCTTCTTGGTGAGCTCCTCGGCTTCTTCCAGCTCGGAGATCACGCTGCGCCACAGCTTCGGTCGACGCCCCGCCCAGCGCACCCGCACCCCGAGTTCGTTCATCTCGTCTCGGCGCCGGCGGATGACATCGCGGTTGAAGCCCATCAGGAAGCGGACTTCCTCCGGCGAGCGCTTCCAGTTCTCGGTGGAGAAGGCATACGCCGAGAGCCACTCGACTCCGAGCTCAAGTGCTCCTTCGACGCAGTCAAAGAGACTTGCCTCGCCCATCTCGTGACCGGCCGTACGCGGCAGACCGCGCTCCTTTGCCCACCGACCATTCCCGTCCATCACGATGGCGACATGCTTCGGCACCAGATCCCGCGGGATCACCGGAGGCGTGGCGCCGCTGGGATGCGGAGTCGGCGGACGATGGCGGGTCACCCCAGCATCCTGCCAGTCATGGCCTGGTGCGATCGACAAGAGGCAGGGATCTCAGGCCATGCTCGAGATGCCACTGCAAGAACGCCGCCACCAGGCCGCTTGCCTCACGCCGAGGTCGATCATCGCTGGAGTCTGCAACCGACCAGTCGCCGCTGAGCAGGGCGCCGAGCAGCTCGACCGAATCCGGTGACGGTGCTGCCGAACCAGGTGGACGGCACTCGGCGCACACCATGCCACCCGCCTGGATCGAGAAGGCGCGGTGCGGGCCTTCAGCACCGCATCGTGCGCACGCGTCGAATGACGGTGACCACCCTGCTACCGACAGCGAACGCAAGAGATACGAGTCGAGGATCAAGGTGGGCTCATGCTCACGCGCCGACAGTGAGCGCAGGCCACTGACAAGAAGGGCGTACTGCTGAATTGCAGGTTCGCGCTCCTCGGGGGTCATGCGCTCGGCGGTCTCAAGCATCACCGTGCCCGCCGTATAGGCCGCATAGTCACCCGAAATAGTTCCGCCATGCGACTGAATTGACTCGACCTGGCTGACTGTGTCGAGGGAGCGACCCTCATACAACTGCACATCGACGTGGCTGAAGGGCTCCAGACGCGCCCCGATACGACTCGTGGTTTTGCGGACGCCGCGGGCCACGCACCGCACTCGCCCGTGATTGCGGGTTAGTAGCGTGACGATGCGATCGGCCTCACCCAGCTTCTGGGCGCGCAGCACGACTGCTTCGTCACGGTAGAGGGGCACAGTTCATTGTCTCGCGCTGCGACCCTCGAGGGGTGGCGGCGCGGCGGTCAGAAGCCCAGTCGACGCAGTTGCTTGGGGTCCTTCTGCCAGTCCTTGGCGATCTTGACATGAAGATCGAGGTAGACCGGCACACCGAGGAGTTCCTCAATGCCCTTGCGAGCCTTGGTGCCCACGTGCTTCAGCCGCGCACCACCCTTGCCGATCACAATCGCCTTCTGGCTATCGCGCTCGACGAAGAGGAAGGCCCGAACATCGGTGAGCGGCCGATCAGCAGGGCGATCCTCGCGGGGAACGATCTCTTCGACCACGACGGCAATGGAGTGAGGAAGTTCGTCGTTCACCCCTTCGAGGGCAGCCTCGCGAATTAACTCGGCTACGGAAATCTCGATGTCTTCGTCGGTGATCTCACCATCGGGGTAGAGCATCGGACCATCAGGAAGAAGTGCAATCAACTGATCAGTGAGAACCTGCACATTGGCACCGTCGCGAGCGGAGACGGGCACGATGTCGGCCCAAGCGAACTCGAGTTCTTCGGCAAGCTGGGCTACTGCCTGCAGACGCTCGGCAAGGATGTCCTTGTTGACCAGATCGGTCTTCGTGAGGATGCCGACGAGCTTCTTGCGATGAAGGTTCTTGATCTCGTTGGCGATAAACCGATCGCCAGGTCCGATTTCCTGGTCGGCAGCGATGCAGAAGCCGATGACATCGACACTGTTCCAGGTCTCGCGGACTTCGTCGTTCAGTCGCTCACCAAGAAGGGTTCGCGGACGATGCAGACCGGGCGTATCAACCAGGATCAGCTGCGCATCCTCGCGAGTCACAATTCCACGTAACGCACGACGAGTGGTCTGCGGGCGGTCGGACATGATGGCGACCTTTTGACCCACGATGGCATTGGTCAAGGTTGACTTGCCGGCGTTGGGACGGCCGACGAGGGAGACGAACCCGCTCTTGTAATCGCTCACGTGAGCACGGTATCGGTCAGGGCGCCTGCGGGAGTGCAGACGTAGACGGGAACGCCTTCACCGGCGAGTGATCGAAACCCAGTGGTCTCGATATCTGCATGAGTGACAACTACAGCGGCTTCAGCACCTCGGGCACCCGCAGAGATGGCCTGGGCAACTGCGAGATCCAGGGCACTGATGAAGAGAGTGCCGTTGTCGACAGTAGCTGCCGAATAGGTGCGGCCCATCTCGTCACGGATGGCAGCTCCCTCGGCCGCTGCGATGCGACCTCGAGCCCCACGTGCCAATGTCAACAACTTGGCGTCTTCAGCATCAAGTAACTCACTCATCGCCGTCACCTTCTTCCGATACAGCAGCCTTGACCGGCAGTGCATGGATCGTGCCGATGCGCTTGCGTCGACCGACTCCCTGCTCCGCCACGAGTCGCCAGCCGTTCTCGACGACCTCGGAGCCTGCGATCGGCACGCGCCCGAGGCGCAAGCCCATGAGGCCGAGAATTGTGTCGACGCCCTCTTCCTCCGAGTCGAGCTCAATATCGACAAGTTCCGCGAAATCCTCAATGTGCATACGCGAGCTGAGTCGGTAGCCACCATCGGCCAGTTCGATGACCTCCGGGAGCTCAGTGTCGTACTCATCAGCGATCTCACCGACGATCTCCTCAAGGACATCTTCAATCGAGACCACGCCAGCGGTGCCACCGTATTCATCAATCACGATGGCCAAGTGCTGTCGGTTGGCTTGCATATCACGCAAGAGATCGTCCGCCTGCTTGCTATCGGGGACGAAGTACGCAGGGCGCATGATCGAGTCGACCTTCTCGGACTGCTCGGCCTCACGATGCTCAAAGGTACGGCGGACGACATCCTTCAAGTAGACAATGCCAATGATGTCGTCGGTGTTCTCGCCGATCACGGGAATGCGAGAGAACCCTGATCGCAATCCAAGCGACAGTGCCTGGCGCAGGGTTCGGTCACGTTCGATGAATACGACTTCAGTTCGCGGGACCATGACCTCCTTGGCGTAGGTCTCTCCCAGCTCGAACACTGAGTGGATCATCTGGCGCTCGTCATCTTCGATAAGACTGCTGGCCTCGGCCATGTCGACGAACTCGCGCAATTCAGCCGCTGAAGCGAAGGGACCTTCGCGGTAGCCCTTGCCCGGGGTGAGTGCATTGCCCACGAGGATGAGCAGGGATGTGATCGGACCGAGAATCACCGCGAGGAAGCGCGCGATTCCGGCCGAAGCGAGGGCAATGCGATCAGCGTGCTGACGACCGAGGGTGCGCGGGGCAACACCAAGAGCCACGTAGGAGATCACGACCATGATGGCCACGGCCAAGGCCATTGCCCAGCCGATCGGCCAGCTAGTGAACATGCCGACACAGACGTAACCGACGAGCACTGTCGCCGTCACGGTTGCGACGGTCGAGAGGAAGAGCAGCACGTTCACGTAACGGGCACGATCATCGAGCACCCGAATCAATCGTGCAGCGCGCTTCTCGCCCTCACGGCCGAGCTCCTCAATGTGACCCCGCGAGACACGACCAATGGCGGTCTCCGCGCTGACCATGAGCCCGGAGATCACGATCAGCACCAGTGAGAGGATCAGCAGCCAAGCCTGGGAGGTGTTCATGACACATTCCATTTCGCGAGCAACTCGTCTTGCAGGGCGAACATGAGGTCGTACTCCTCGGGAGTCATGTGGTCGTGGCCGAGCAAGTGAAGAATCCCATGGGTCGTGAGGAATTGAAGCTCGGCATCAAGGGACCGACCGGCCTCGGCTGCCTGCTTACGCGCGAATTCCGGGCAGAGCACGATGTCGCCGAGGATCCCGATCGGGAATTCCTCACCCTGGCCAGCGCTTCGAAGCTCGTCCATCGGAAATGAGAGCACGTCCGTCGCATCAGGCAGATCCATCCACTGGATGTGGAGTTCCTCCATGCGCGGCTCATCGACAATGGTGATGGACAGTTCGCAATCATCGGAGACTCGAACCAAGGGGAGCAAGAAGGCTGCCAGTCGAGCGAGAGCGTCAGTATCGCAATTGACCGCACTCTCATTAGTCACGGTGATGCCCGTCATTGCTCCCGCTTCTGGTCGTACTTGTCGTAGGCCTCAACGATTCGGCCCACGAGCTTGTGACGCACGACGTCTTGCGAGGTGAGGCGGCAGAACTCGACATCCTCAATTCCTTCAAGAATGTCGGACACCACACGAAGTCCGCTTGTGGCACCACCCGGAAGGTCGACCTGAGTGACGTCGCCGGTAACAACCATCGTCGAGCCGAAGCCAAGACGGGTCAAGAACATCTTCATCTGCTCTGCAGTGGTGTTCTGCGCCTCGTCAAGGATGATGAAGGCGTCATTGAGGGTGCGACCACGCATGTAGGCCAGCGGTGCAACCTCAATGGTGCCGCTCGTAATTAGGCGAGGAATCGACTCCGGATCGATCATGTCGTGCAGCGCGTCATAGAGCGGCCGCAAATACGGGTCGATCTTCTCGGAGAGCGTGCCAGGCAAGAATCCGAGACGCTCACCTGCTTCGACTGCCGGACGAGTGAGCACGATACGAGTGATGCGCTTAGCCTGAAGAGCCTGAACGGCCTTGGCCACGGCGAGATACGTCTTGCCAGTTCCCGCAGGTCCGATGCCGAACACGATCGTGTTCTTATCGATGGCGTCGACGTAGTTCTTCTGGTTAACAGTCTTTGGTCGGATCGTGCGACCGCGATTGCTGAGGATGTTCGAGCTCAAGATCTCAGTCGGACGCTCACCCGAGCGAAGCAGCGTGATCGAGCGCTCAATGTTCTCGGCGCTCAATGGTTGCGCAGTGCGCAGGAAGGCGAGCATCTCTCCGAAGAGGGTTTCGATCAAGGCAATATCAGCGGGAGTGCCAGTGATCGTGATCTGATTTCCGCGCACCAGGATGTCGGCATCGCCGAAGGCGGCCTCAATCAGGCGCAGGTACTCATCACTTGTGCCCAGCAGAGCAACCATGGGCTGCGAGGCGGGAACGGTGATCATGGCTTGTGCATGCGGAGGCCCGGCGGGCGCAGGCGCGGGAACGATTGAGGTCATGACTATCCGGGCGGCCAGGTAAGCGAGCGACCACCGAGCACATGAGCATGAACATGGAAGACCGACTGGCCGGCCTCGGCGCCCGTGTTGAACACCAAGCGGTAGTCAGTCAGGCCTTCGCTCGCAGCGACCTCCTTGGCAGCGGCCAGCAAGTGTCCGGCCAGCAAGGGGTCAGCATCGGCAAGCGAACCCGCATTGGCGTGATGCGCCACCGGAATTACCAGCACGTGCACGGGAGCTTGCGGCGAGATATCGCGGAATGCCACGAAGTCATCGGTGCGCAGCACCATGTCAGCGGGGATCTCCCCCGCGACGATCCGGCAGAACAAACAGTCACTCACCTGCTGATCCTCCCATGGACCGACCTGTCCAGGACGGGGAGCGTGACATCAGCGCCGCGATACCCATTGCCCCGGCGGACGATGACCTCAGAACCGTGGCACCGATGAGTACCGCGCGGGCACCTGCCTCGGTGAGCGCGGCGACTTCATCGGGTGAAATTCCGCCCTCGGGGCCGACGATGAGCACGATGTCTCCGGCGGTCGGAACGTCGCAGGTACCCAGGAGGGCTGTCGCTTCCTCATGCAGGACGTAGGCAGCAGAGGCGGACGCAACCAAGGCCTTAACTTCAGCGAGCGAGGCGACTGGCCGAATTTGCGGGGCCCGCGACCTGCGCGACTGCTTCGTCGCTGCTCGCGCAGCCTGCACCCACTTGGTCCGCGACTTATCGGCACGATCTGCGCGCCATTGAGTCACACAACGAGACGCAGCCCACGGCACGATCACATCAGCGCCTGCCTGGGTGAGCAGATCAACCGCAAGCTCACCGTGCTCGGTCTTGGGTAGAGCCTGAACGACGATCAAGCGCGGTGATGGTTCGGGAATTCGCTCGACGGACTCCACTGCAATGACACAGGAGTCCTTGCCCTGATACTCGCGAACAGTTCCGATAACCCTGGTGCCCTCGCCATCAACCACATGAATGCGCTCACCGATGCCAATGCGCGAGACCGCGACTGCGTGGCGCCCTTCCGGGCCGTCGAGCACATAGGTGTCACCGACCTGCGCGAGCGAGGCCGGGTCAACAAGAAATACGGAGGCTGTCACCGGCTCTTGAACGAACCCTTGAGCTTGGAGAACAGGCCGGCACCTTCTGCCTCACCGACTCCGACCTGGGTTGCCTGCTCATTGCGAAGGTCAGCGAGCTTGCGCAACAGCGAAGCCTGCTCGTCATTGAGCTTGCCCGGCACGGTAACCGTGAGGTGAACATGCAGATCACCACGTCCGCCACCACGAAGTCGGCCGGCGCCCTTGCCCTTCAGGACGAGTACCTCACCGGGCTGGGTTCCGGCACGCACGTCGATTGACTGCGGACCATCGAGAGTGTCAAGGGTGACCGAGGCGCCCAGTGCCGCAGACGTCATCGGCAAGGTGACCTCGCAGTGAAGTTCATCGCCGTGACGCTCGAAGGCCGGATGTGCCTTGACCTGGATCTCAACGTAGAGATCGCCGGCCGGGCCACCGTTCGGACCGACTTCACCTTCACCGGTGAGTTGAATTCGCGTGCCGGTGTCGACGCCCGGCGGAACGGCGATCGTGATCGTGCGACGGGTGCGCACACGGCCATCGCCGGCACACTCGTGGCACGGATGCGGGATCGTGGTGCCGAACCCTTGGCACGTGGGGCACGGACGCGAGGTCATGACCTGACCGAGGAAGGACCGTTGCACCTGCTGGATCTCGCCGCGGCCCTTGCACATCACGCAGGTCTCGGGCTGACTGTTGGCTGCAGTGCCAGCGCCCTTGCAACTACCGCAGGTGGTCGCAGTGTCGATGGTGATCTCGCGCTCCTCGCCGAAGACTGCGCCGGCAAGATCAATCTGGATGCGGATCAGGGCATCTTGTCCGCGACGTGAGCGAGTGCGTGGCCCGCGCTGCTGACCGCTACCAAAGAAGGCATCCATGATGTCGCCGAAGTCGAAGCCTTGGGTGAAGCCACCGAAGCCACCGCCGCTCGCACTGAGTGGATCGCCGCCCATGTCGTACATCTGGCGCTTCTCGGGATCACTGAGCACCTCGTAGGCAGCGGTGACGATCTTGAACTTCTCCTGGGCCGCCGGATCCGGATTGACGTCAGGGTGAAGTTCGCGAGCGAGTTTTCGGTACGCCTTCTTAATCTCATCGGCCCCCGCGTCGCGGGAGACTCCGAGGAGTGCGTAGTAATCGGTAGCCACGTATATCCCTACTGATCGCTCAGGATTCGACCGAGGTACTGCGCAACCGCGTGCACCGAGGCCATGTTGGAGGCGTAATCCATGTGAGTCGGTCCCACGACGCCGAGTGATGCAACGAGTTCATCGCCGCGGGCATAACCGGTACTGACCACCGAGGTGGCCTCCATGCCCTGCACCGAGTTCTCATGTCCGATGCGCACGAGGATCGAATCACCGGCTGATGTCTCACCCAGCAGCTTTAGCAGCACGACCTGCTCTTCTAGTGCCTCGAGAACTGACTGCAGATTTATCGGCAGGCCGTCGCCGCGTCGGGTCAGGTTGGCCGTGCCGCCGATCATCACGCGCTGATCTGATTTCTCGACGGCGAGCTCCATGACACTTGCGGCCACGGCAGTGACAAATGCACGGTCGTGAATGTCAAAGGACTCGACGAAGCCAACAAGAAGCTCGGGGACGTCAACGAAACGACGTCCGCCAATGACCAAGGCGATGCGCGCCCGCACATCAGCCACGACGGTCTCGTCGATCGGCGCTGCAGTATCGAGCATCCGCTGGTCAACGCGGCCAGTGTCAGCAATCAGGACGACAAGGATGCGAGTCGTGCTGAGCGAGACGACCTCGACGTGACGCACGGATGAACGCGAAAGAGTCGGGTACTGAACCAGCGCAACCTCACGAGTGACCTGAGAGAGCAGTCGCACCGTGCGTGCCATGACGTCGTCAAGATCGACGGCGTCTTCGAGGAAGCTCTGAATGGCACGGCGCTCTGCTGAGGTGAGCGGCTTCACTGTGGAGAGCTGATCGACGAACATGCGGTAGCCCAGGTCAGTGGGCACCCGGCCGGCCGAGGTGTGCGGCTGGGTGATGTAGCCCTCATCCTCGAGCGCGGCCATGTCATTGCGGATGGTGGCCGGCGAGACGCCAAGATTGTGCCGCTCGACCAGGGCTTTGGAGCCGACGGGCTCTTGGGTCGTGACGTAGTCATCGACGATGGCACGCAGCACGGCGAGGCGACGATCCTCGAGCACAGGCACCTCCTCGACTCACCCCGGGCATTGGCACTCGGGGATCCTGAGTGCCAATCCTACGCAGTCAGGGGCAATTCGGCCTACGCGGCGAGCGGGATACCCAAAGACGTGGCGGCGCGGGCAAGGCGGTCATCGAAGGTCGCGATGGCGCAACCCGTTTCGATCGCGGCATCGAGTGCGCAGCAGTCCGGAATTGCGAGCCCGGTCGCGGCACGTAGTTGAGCAAGTCGAATGGGAGTGTGAAGATCCACGGCCATGGTCTCGACGCCTGAGGCCGCAATAGCCTCCGCTGCTTCTACGTGCTTGCCCCGCCGTGACGGTCCGACGAGTACCTCGGCGAGATTGATGGGGTGCACCATGCCGCCCTGATCGAGATCGCATCTCACGAGCAGCGACCTGGCCGCGAGGTGGTGTGTGTCGGTTGGCGACAACGCAGCAATGAGCACGCTCGCATCAAAGACGATCATGGTCTGCCATCCCAGTCCTTGCGGAGTTCTTCGAGGTAGCCGGGCGGATAGCAATCAGCGAACTTCGTCGTCAGGTCATGTAGCGCCAACAGTCGAGCAGTTCGGCGCTCGACCTCGGAATCCGCACGGGCCGCAAAGCCCTCGAGCGCCAGGCGAGCGAGCACCTGTGACCGCGGCTCTTCGGGGGCCTTGGCGCACACTGCATCGAGGGCGGCCGTTAGCTCGGGAGTCTCGGTGACCTGGAGGCGCGGCTTGGTCGTGGGCATGAGGTGAGAGTACCACTTTAGCCTCAGTGGTACACCTAACCGAGAAGCTCGCGCACCACGCCATCAGCGAGCAGGCGCCCGGAGTCGGTGAGCTGAATGCGGCCGGCCAACAGGGCCTCTCCGTTGAGCAGGCCACGGCCCACGAGAACCGCGGCGGCGGTGCGTGAACTCGCTGGGATCGAAGAAACTGGCAGGCCTTCGGCAAGGCGCACGCCGAGCATCACGGACTCGGTCTGCACCTGCTCGGGAGTGAGCACTTCACGATCTGCGGCAGGCGAGCCGCCTTGCCCGAGCGCCTCGGCATACGTGGCTGGGTGCTTGTGATTCCACCAGCGCTCCCCCGCGATGTGGCTGTGTGCGCCCGGACCAATTCCCCACCAGTCGGTGTTTCGCCAATACGCGAGGTTGTGACGGCATTCGCCGCCTGGCTTCGCCCAGTTGGAGACCTCGTACCAGGTGAAGCCTGCGTCACGCAGCACCGCGTCGACGAGTTCGTAGCGACCGGCGGCAACGTCGTCATCAGGCTCGGCGACCTCGCCGCGCGCGACCTTGCGCGCAAGCGGTGTTCCCTGCTCGACGATCAGCGAATAAGCGGAGACATGATCGACGCCGGCGTCGAGGACCTCGTCGAGGGAGCGACGCAGGTCGTCGTCGGTCTCTCCAGGCGTGCCATAGATGAGATCAAGGTTCACGTGCTCGAAGCCAACCGAACGGGCAGCCTTCGCCATCGCCGAACTACTGCCTGGCGTATGAGTGCGCTCGAGCACCCTCAGCACATTCGCAGCCGAGCTCTGCATGCCAAGTGAGATACGAGTAAATCCGCCCTCGCGCAGCGCGCCAAGTTTCGTGGCATCGACGGAATCAGGATTCGCTTCGGTGGTCACCTCGGCACCTTCTGACAGCCCGAACTCCTCACGAATCACAGCGAGGATTTCGTTCAGCGCATCTGCTTCAAGCAGGGTCGGGGTTCCGCCACCGAAGAACACCGTGTCGACCTCACGATCGCCTGCGATACCTCGGGCATAACGGATCTCTTCGATGAGCACCTGATGAAAGGTGTCGCGAGTGACGGAATTGCCGAGCTCGGTGGCCGTGTAGGTATTGAAGTCGCAGTATCCGCAGCGGCTGGCGCAGAACGGAACGTGGACGTAGATGCCGAAGGGCACGAACTACTTCTTGGCGCCCGGAGCATCAGAGGTCGACAGTGCGGCGATGAAGGCCTCCTGCGGCACCTCGACGCGACCGACCATCTTCATGCGCTTCTTGCCTTCCTTCTGCTTCTCCAGCAGCTTGCGCTTACGACTGATGTCGCCGCCGTAGCACTTGGCAAGGACGTCCTTGCGAATGGCGCGAATGGTCTCTCGCGTGATGACGCGGGAGCCGATAGCCGCCTGAATCGGCACCTCGAACTGCTGACGTGGAATGAGTTCCTTCAGCTTCGCAGTCATCATCGTGCCGTAGGCCATGGCCTTGTCGCGATGGACGATCGCGCTGAACGCATCGACCGCATCGCCGTGCAACAAGATGTCGACCTTGACGAGGTCTGACTCCTCCTCGCCGGTCAATTCGTAATCGAGTGACGCGTAGCCGCGGGTCTTGGACTTCAACTGGTCGAAGAAGTCGAAGACGATTTCAGCCATCGGCACCGTGTAGCGCAACTCGACGCGATCCTCAGAGAGGTAATCCATGCCGAGCATGGTTCCGCGGCGCTGCTGGCAGAGCTCCATGACCGTGCCGACGAATTCAGTCGGAAGGATGATGGTGGCCTTGACGACCGGCTCGAAGATGTGCGCGATCCTTTGGTTCGGGAACTCACTCGGGTTCGTCACGATCATCTCGTTGCCGGTCTCGTCAATGAGTCGGTAGATGACGTTGGGTGCGGTCGAGATGAGATCGAGGTTTGCCTCGCGCTCGAGGCGCTCGCGCACGATCTCCATGTGCAGCAGGCCCAGGAAGCCGCAGCGAAAGCCGAAGCCCAGAGCGAGCGATGTCTCTGGCTCGTAGACCAGAGCCGCATCATTGAGCTTGAGTTTGTCGAGGGCGTCGCGCAGCTCGGGGTAGTCAGAACCGTCGATCGGGTACAGGCCCGAGTAGACCATCGGCTTCGGATCGGCATAGCCGCCGAGTGATTCGGTCGCGCCCTTCTGCGCCGAGGTGATGGTGTCGCCGACTCGTGACTGGCGAACATCCTTCACACCGGTGATCAGGTAACCGACCTCGCCGACGCCCAGGCCCTTGCACACAATCGGCTCGGGGCTGATGATGCCGACCTCGAGCAACTCGTGGATCGCGCCGGTCGACATCATCTCGACCTTCTCGCGAGTGCCGATGCGTCCGTCAACGACACGCACGTAGGTAACAACGCCGCGGTAGGTGTCGTAGACGGAATCGAAGATCATTGCGCGCGGGGGTGCATCGGCATTGCCGATCGGCGCAGGCACGGTCTCGACGACGCGCTGCAGAACGTCCTTCACACCGAGACCGGTCTTTGCGGACGTAAGCAGCACATCGGAGGGATCGCAGCCGATGATGCGCGCGAGCTCAGCCGCGTACTTCTCGGGCTGTGCCGCAGGAAGATCGATCTTGTTGAGCACCGGAACGATCATGAGGTCGTTCTCGAGCGCCAAGTAGAGATTGGCCAGGGTCTGGGCCTCGATGCCCTGGGCAGCATCGACGAGCAAGATCGCGCCCTCGCAGGCGGCCAGGGAACGGGAGACCTCGTAGGTGAAGTCGACGTGGCCGGGGGTATCGATCATGTTCAGGACGTACTCGACCCCATCGGCCGCCACGAAGGGCAGGCGCACGGCCTGACTCTTGATCGTGATGCCCCGCTCGCGCTCGATATCCATGCGGTCGAGGTACTGAGCCCGCATCTGGCGGGGGTCAACCACGCCTGTCTCCTGCAGCATCCGGTCGGCCAGGGTGGACTTCCCGTGGTCGATATGGGCGATGATGCAGAAATTCCGGATCACCGACGGATCGGTGGCACCAGGCTGCTGGACGGGCACGGATGTCCTCACGAAAGGGGCCCCCGAGGGGGCCAAGGGGGCCAATTTGGGTCTGAGGCCAGCCTACGGCTAATCTAGGAGGCCGTAACACCTGGTAGTTCCCACCCAGGGCTCATCCGAGCCCGAAGACACAAAGGTTGCTCCGTGGCAAACATCAAGTCGCAGAAGAAGCGCATTCTCACCAACGAGAAGGCACGCCTTCGCAATAAGTCGGTCAAGAGCTCGCTCAAGACCGCCGTGCGCAAGTTCCACGAGGCCGCCGCAGCCGGCAGCAGCGATGCAAAGGCACTCGCAGCCGATGCCACCAAGGCACTCGACAAGGCCGTCAGCAAGGGCGTCATCCACGCCAACCAGGCAGCGAACCGCAAGTCTTCGATCTCGAAGCAGGCTTCGTCTCTCTAGCCCTTACTTCCAAAGGCCCCTCTTCGGAGGGGCCTTTCGCTTTGTCGCGGTGTTACTCGGACTTTCGAGCCGAGGTGAGCATCACCAAGCGCTCGAGCTCGAGCAGCTTTTGCTCGGGATCAAGACTGCTTCCCTGCGCGATGCCACCCTTGGCTGCGCCATCAGCATCTGCGAGCGCAACAGCCGCAGCAGCGAGGCGACGCTGGTCGCCACTCCAGCCCGACCATTGGCGACGCAAGGTCTTCACCTTCCACGGCGGTACGCCGGCCTCCTTCGCGATGTCGAACTCTGAGGCACCTGGCGGCATACCTGCCACGCGAACAACCTGACGCAAGCCCATCGCCATGGCCGAGACCGTGGGCACCGCAACGGAATCGGAGTTCAGCATCGCCTGGCGCAGCATGCGCAGGGCATCGACTGATCGACGATCCCAGACTGCGTCGGCGATCGCGAAACCGCTGACCTCAGCGACGCCTTCAAAATACGCGGCGACATCATCACGAGTGATCGGCTCATTCACGACGTCGCTCGACAGCTGTGAGGAAGCGGCCGAGAGCATGCGAATGTCATTGCCGAGGGCCTCATAGAGGGCGTCCATGCCGTCACGAGTGATCGTGCGCTTATGCGAAGCGAATTCACGAGAGAGGAACTCGAGGGTGTCCTTGCCCTTCTTCGGCGCCACGCAATCGACCTGCTCGGCACCGGCCTTCTTGAGCGCATCGAGCAAGTTCTTGCCCTTGACTCCACCGGGGTGAGTGACGATCAGCCAGACGTGATCGGGGAAGTCAGTGACAACCTCGCGAAGCGCGGCATCCACCTCATCGCTGCACGAGTCGATGCCCGAGACGATGACAACGGAGGTGTCACCGAACAGGGTTGGTGCGCAGGCTTCGCGGATTGCCAGGCCACCATTGGCGTCACCTGCTGCGATGTCAAAGCGCTGTGCCTGGGGGTCATCCTTCGTGGCCGCCTTGGCGACAGCGCGCACCGTGCGCTCGATGAAGAGCGGCTCGTTGCCGATCGCGATGGTGACGCGAGCGGGCTGCGCGGATGCCTTGGCCATGAGGCTGCCATCCTCCCACGGCAGCTGCCTGAGATCACCCCGCCCGGGAGACCAGTCCCACGGATGTGCCTCCGACCACGGCGAGGTCACCGCCGGTGTCAGTACGGGCCACCAGAGCTCCGGACTCCTGCCACGCGCTTACGGTCTCGGGAGCTGGATGGCCGTAGGTGTTCCCTTCGCCCACACTGATCAGGGCTACGCGGGCGTGACTCCAGGCGGGCAGCCGAGGGTCTTGATACCGCGAGCCGTGATGCGGCACCTTCATAACGTCAACGTGGAGACCCGCTTCAGCAACGATGATCGCCGCCTGAGCTTCGGGTTCTACATCGCCCGTCAGGAGCATGCTCACGCCGTCGACGACAGCGAGAATCACCACGCTCGCGTTATTCGGAACTGAGCCAGAGTCAATACGTCGACGCGGCCACAGCACCCGCCAGCTGATTGCTCCCACACTCCCCCGGTCATCGACATGCGCCACCGTGGCAGCAAGGCCAGCATCGGCGAGGGTGCGTTGCACGAATTCCGCCTGTTGCGGCGGTTCCTCAATCGAGGTCACCAGGACCTGCCGCACACTGCGCCCACGCAGAACGCCTGGCAGGCCATTGACGTGATCGGCATGAAAGTGAGTGAGCAGCACCGTGTCGATACGCGAGATAGACAGATCAGCAAGACACGAATCAATGAGCTCGGGGTCAGGCCCTGCATCCACGACGACTACGTCGTCATGCGAGTCATGCAGGACTATGGCATCGCCTTGGCCGACATCGCACATCACGAGCTTCCAATTCGCCGGGGGCCAGCCTCGCCTGCTCGGCGGAGCGACAATGAGCACCGCGATCAGCACGCAGCACATCGCGAGGGCCGTAAGCGAGACCTCTGACGGGACTCCATGCGGCCAGCGATGACGCAACCAGCGCCGAATGCACCAGAGCGAGGCAGCCACTGCGGCAAGAAGCAGAACTCCGCCGAAACCCGCGGGCCAACCCAGATGCGCGATGGGCAGACTGCTGAGCGTGATTGCGACATGGGCGATCCACCAGGCGAATGGCGCAGCGAGGTGACTGAGCACGGTGGCGACCGGCATTGCAACATTGGCCACCAGCGCGGCCAACAGGCCGAGGATCGTGACCGGAGCTACCGCAGGCATCGCGAGCAGGTTCGCCGGGATCGACAGCACGCCTAGTCCGGCACCCATCGCAACGAGGATCGGCAAAGTGGCGATCTGCGCCGCAGCCGCAATAGCTAAGGCCTCACGCAGAGCAGGCGGCCATCGACGGCTGAAGCGTGAGCGCTCGAGGATGCGTTGTATGCGCGGCGAGACGATGATCAATCCCGCAGTAGCCGCCACGGAGAGAGCAAAGCCCCAGGAGACTGCGAGCCCAGGCTCAAGCCCGATGAGAATGAGCACCGATGCACACAGCACGGCCGGCCCTGCTCGCCTGCCACCGGTGAGCATTCCCAGGATCACGAGTGCGCACATCACCGCCGCACGGATCACACTCGGCTGCGGTCGCACCAAGATCACGAAGAAGACGAGGGCACCCATGGCAATGATCACTCGAGATCGTCGACGGATCCGAAATCGCGATGTGGCGAGCAGCACCGCTGCGATCACAATGGCCACGTTTCCGCCCGATACCGCGGTGAGGTGAGTGAGCCCCGATGCGCGCATTGCGGCATCGAGTTCCGGCGGTTGCTGCGACACATCGCCGACCGCGAGGCCAGTAACGAGTGAGCCGACATCGGGACTGAGCCCTCGGGTTGACTGACGCAAACCCGCACGCATGGCATTCGCCACGCGGTTCACGGGGCCTGGTTCGCCTACAACAGTCAGTGCCCCCGATTGACGCGCATAGGCCGCAAGATCGCGATTCCAGGGCGCGGGTGCGAGCCTGATGCGCACGACGATTGTTGAACCGACCGGCGGCACGCCTTGACCCTCACTCAATTGCAGCACCATCGGTGCGCTGAGGCTTATCGACGAGTCATTGTCGGTGATGGCCGTGACGCGCACTGACACGCTAGTCGAATTCGCAGGCAACCAGACGGGTGTAGTCGCAGACGTGCGATGTACGGGATCACCGGTAACAACCGCATGCACATCGACGAGTGCATGAGTGTTGTCCCAATGCTCGAGTGAACCGCTGTGCCGAGCCTGAACGTGAATTGCCGCGAGGAGTGCACCGAAAGCGCACGCGAGAGCGATGGCACGGAGAGCGCCTCGGCCTCGCGTGGCGATGGCCACCACCGCGATAAGGACGGAGAGCAGCACAACAATGAGGACGAATTGCGGCGCAGTGGAGCAGAGATACAGCACAGCAGCCGCCGAAGCCCACGCCGCGCCGGCCGGCGCGAGCAGGCGGGCGTCCATCAGGGAATGACCAACGGGCGAAGCTGATCCATGAGCGAGTCACCCACCCCTGACACGTCATTGAGATCGTCGACTGCGTGAAATGGACCGTGGTCAGCGCGCCACGACACGATGCGCTGGGCGAGCACAGGGCCAACCCCGGGTAGTTGTTCCAGTTCGGCCGCGGTTGCCGCGCCGAGGCTGAGCTTGCCGCTCGTGGTCGAGCCACTGGCTTTTGCACCAAGAACGATCTGCTCACCATCGACGAGAACTCGTGCCAGGTTCACACTGTCGAGAAACCGCGGTGACTTCGCTCCTCCGGCCTTCTCGATCGCATCAGCCACCCGTGCACCTGCCACGAGTCGGACCAGCCCGGGATGCCTGACGGCACCGGCCACGTGCACGGTTACCTCGCCGGACGGCGCTGCTGCTGTGGCACCAGTTGCCACGGCGCCCGGGATGGCCGTCACACCACGTGGTTGTCCCTGCCACCACAGCCAGCCAGCGACGAGTGCCACCGCAGTGAGCAGCAGAACGAAGGCCCGCCAGGATCGACGACTCCAGTGGCCGGTGCTCAGCGGAGGGACTGGCTCACGTGGGGGCTGCAGGTCGAGTGGGGTCGCCGGAGTTGGAGTCCAGCCTGCAGCCAGCCGACGAAGACGCTCTTCTACATCGGACCGCACGGCCTGAGTCTGCTGACGTCCGATGTTCACCTGGTCACGTTAGGCAGCACGTGACCGTGGATGAGGGCCGTCACGAAACCTGTGGACGACCTGACACCGTGTGGAAATCTAGAAGCGTGCAGCGACCGCTGCACGAATATTGCGCTGATGGCGCCAGAGCACAAGGCCTGCGAGCACGACAGAGAACACGACGTCTGACGGATCGAACCACCCGGCGATGCCGCCGACAATGCCGCTCACGGCTAGGGCCACCGCCGCCATGACAGCGCCAAGGCCCACGCGATGGAAAACTTTCACACCGATGAAGAACACGATCAACACCGGTATTGCCAGCCAGGGCTGAACGCCGAGGATCGCGCCCAAGGTGGTGGCCACGCCCTTGCCCCCGTGGCCATGAAGCCAGGGCGAGGTGACATGACCAAGCACTGCTGCCAGGCCTGCGATTTCGCCCGCTACCTCACCGCCGAGAATTCCGAAGATCAATGCGGGCAGGAAGCCCTTGAGAATGTCGATTGCGCCGACGAGCACTGCCCAACGCGGGCCAAGGGCCCGACCAACATTTGTTGCACCCGGATTGCCTGAACCCACCGTGCGAATATCGACACCGAGCACTCGCGCGATCCAGGCTGCAGGGTTCACCGAGCCGAGCAGATAACTCGCCGGAGCTGCCAGCAGCCACCACATCAGCGGAGTCATCACTGATTCACTCTCGGCGAGACAACGACGGCGACCATGCCAGGCCCGACATGCGCACCTACGACTCCACCCACCGGGCATTCGACAATCTCGCAGGCCGGAAGTTCGGAACGTAACTGCTTCGCGAGGGCTGAGGCGCGATCCGTGGCACCGAGATGCTGGACGGCAATATCGCAGGTACTACTACCGGCCTCCATGACTGCGAGCTCGGCGAGCCGGGCAAGTGCCTTACCAGCGGTGCGAACTCTTTCCAGCGGCTCGACGCGACCATGATCCACATGAAGAAGTGGCTTCACCTGCAGAGCCTGACCCATAGCGGCTTTCGCCGAGCTCACTCGACCACCACGACGTAAGTATTCGAGTGTGTCGACATAGAAGAAGACGCGCGCCGAACGGGCTGACAATTCAATGATGCGTGCAACCTCAGCAGAATTCACCCCCGCGTGCGCTGCCTCGGCACCCCTCGTAACCGCGAAGCCCAGACCCATGGCGATGCTCCCACTGTCAATGACAGTGACAGGTATGGCGGCGTCGCGCGCAGCAAGAAGCGCTGACTCATACGTCGCAGACATTGCCGAAGACAAGGTAGCCACGACGATGTCGCTTGCGCCGGCAGCCTGCGCAGCGCGAAAAGCCTGGAGGAATCTCTCCGGGGAAGGGCGGGATGTTGATACGGGCAGCAATGAGGTGAGTGCATTGGCGACCTGCTGCGCCTGGTCGTCATTTGTCTCGTCCAGCGGCTGACCGCCGACAATGACCTGAACAGGCACTACCGCAATGCCGAGATCTCCCGCCCACCCGCGAGGCAGGTAGGAGGTGGAGTCGGTGACGACAGCGACTCTCGAGCTCACGATGCGAGCCTACGGGCATCCTTCAATGCAGCACGAACCTTGCGCGCCGCTGAGGCGGGAATCACCTCATCAATGCGGATGTCTTCGCACCCCACCCACCTGGCGGCCTCAAGCAATGCGAGTGCGACACCCTCGGCGGCCGTACCGACCGGGCCTTCCTCCAAGGTCACTCGCGAAGCAACGAGCACGCTTCCCTCACGCTTCGGATCGACGCGGGCGACAAGATCACCACGGTGCAGCACAGGCATCGCGAAGTAACCATGAACCCGCTTCGGTGCGGGCGTGTATGCCTCGAGTCGATGGTGCATTCCGAAGAGCCGCTGAGTTCGCGGCCGGTGCCAGATGATCGAATCGAAGGGCGAGAGCAAAGTCGTGCGCGACTTCGCACGACTCCCACTTCCCAGCCATTCGAGCGCCTCAACAGTTGCCCAGGCAGGATCACTCCAGCCGCGCACTGTTACCGGCACCAGGCCGAGTTCAACGGCAAATTTTCGTACGTCGACCTTCGAGATTCGATGCACGTCGGCGATGTCATCTGCTGTGCCGACACCCATCACATCTGCACCGGCACGTATGAGCGCATGAGTGCATTCCTCATCGGACGGCCCAATGATGCCGTCGGCATCAGACCAGCCGCGCTTAGTGCGCAAACCTGTGGGAATCACCCGCTCCGCGAGGTCGTATACGCGGCGCCATCCGACGCGGGAGGTGCATACCACCTCTCCGATATCGAGCAGGTACTCCATTGCGATCTTCGAATCAGACCAGTCCCACCAGTAACCGGAGGCCTTCGCTCCCCCGATGTCCTTGGTAGTCAGCTGCCCATCACTGCGCAGTCGCGCGAGCACGGCGTCAACTGACTTCTGTGTCACCTCGTGCCAACGGATTCCCCGCCTCGCGTAGTGGCGACGGCGGAAGGCAAAGAGCGGCCATGACTCCACGGGAAGGATGCACGCCGCATGGGACCAGTACTCGAAGCTCGAATTACCGTTCCAATACGCGGCCTCGATCGACCTGCGCTCAATGGCACCGAATCTGGCATAAGCCACCAGCTCATGGGTGCGCGCCAGGACGGAGATGGTGTCGAGTTGCACTGCACCGAGTGAGCGCACCATGTCGTGCACCCGTTGTTCCTGCACGGCCGGTTTACCCGGCTTCGGCGGCGTGCCGAGTAACCCCTGTCGCCAGAGCGCTATGCGTCGCGCCTGATCGGCAGTGATCGAGACGCTCACGCGCTACTCCGGGACGATGTTGACGAGCTTGGGTGCCCGCACGATGACGGTCTTGAGACCGCGACCCTCGAGTGCTGCCACCACGCCTGGCAGAGCTAGAGCCTGCGCACGCAGATCAGCCTCGCTGATGTCGGGTGAGACCTCGAGTCGATCGCGCACCTTGCCCTGGATCTGCACCACGCAGGTGACAGAGTCCTCGACAAGCAGAGCGGGATCCACGACAGGCCAGCCGGCCAGTGCCACACAAGGCTGGTGACCCAGGCGAGCCCACATGTCCTCGGACGTATACGGCGCCACGAGGGACAACATGATGGCCACGGCCTCAACGGCCTCGCGCACGGCAGCATCCGCCGGCCCAGCACCGGTGTCGATGACCTTGCGCGTGGCATTGACGAGTTCCATCGCCTTGGCTATTGCCACGTTGAATCGGAAGCTCTCGATGGCCACTTCGGCATCGTGAAGCGACTTGTGGGTGATCTTGCGCAGTGCGAGATCACCGGTCGACGGATCAACCCCGGGCTCACTGGTGACATCGCCGGACAGTCGCCAGGCGCGAGCCAGGAACTTCTTCGAACCTGACGGCGAGACATCCGCCCAATCGACGTCATCCTCCGGCGGGCCCGCGAAGACCATAGTCAGGCGAATCGCATCGACGCCATGCACGGCAAGTTCATCGGAGAGGCGAACGATATTGCCACGCGACTTGCTCATTGCGGAGCCGTCCATGACGACCATGCCCTGATTCAGAAGTCGGGTGAATGGCTCAGTGAAGTCGAGCAGCCCCATGTCGTGTAGCACCTTGGTGAAGAAGCGGCTGTAGAGCAGGTGCAAGATCGCGTGGGTGACGCCACCGACGTACTGATCAACGGGCATCCACTCGGCAGCGAGCTTCGGACTGAAGGCCTGCGTGTCATCAGTGGGATCGATGTAGCGCAGGTAGTACCACGACGAGTCGACGAAGGTATCCATCGTGTCGGTGTCACGAACTGAGGGCGCGCCGCAGTTCGGGCAAGGAACAGACGCCCACTCGGTGGCAGCGCCGAGCGGCGACGAGCCCTTGGGCTTGAGGTCAAGACCTTCTGCCGAGGGCAGCACGATCGGCAGTTGATCTTCGGGAACCGGCACCTCACCGCAATGCTCGCAATGGATGATCGGGATGGGCGTACCCCAGTAGCGCTGGCGGGAGATCAGCCAGTCGCGCAGGCGGTAGTTGGTCGCCGGCTTGCCGGTGCCGCGCTCCAGCAGGATGCCCAGGATCGCGTCGATCGCCTCACGCTTGCCCAGGCCGTCGAGTGGACCGGAATTCACATGTGGGCCGTCATCGGCAGTTGCGACGCCGGTCTCGGCAGGATCTTCGCCCGCATCGACGACTACTCGCACCGGCAGATCAAAGGCGCGTGCGAAGTCGAGATCGCGCTGGTCGTGGGCAGGCACGGCCATGATCGCGCCAGTGCCGTAATCGGCCAGCACGTAATCGGATGCCCACACGGGGATCTGCTCGCCATTGACCGGGTTGGTCGCATAGCGCTGCAGGAAGACACCGCTCTTGGCTCGAGATGAATCCAGGCGATCCATCTCCGAGACCTGCTTGACCTTCTCGAGGTACTCGACGAATTCAGCCTCAGCCGACGTACCGGCGGCGAGCTCCGCGGCCAGTTCAGAGTCAGCAGCGACAACGAAGAAGGTTGCGCCGTAGAGAGTGTCGGGTCGGGTCGTGTAGACGGTGACCGGCTCAGCGCGACCGCTGATCTCGAACTTCACCTCGGCACCTACTGACTTGCCGATCCAGTTCTTCTGCATGAGCAGGACCTTCTCGGGCCAGCTGCCCTCCAGCTGCTGCATATCGTCAAGCAGGCGGTCGGCGTAATCAGTGATGCGCAGGTACCACTGGTTCAGCTTCTTCTTCGTGACGACGGAATCACAGCGCTCACACAGACCGCCGACGACCTGCTCATTGGCAAGCACGGTCTGGCAGGTCGGGCACCAGTTGACTGCGCTGTCCTTGCGATAGGCCAGGCCTCGCTTGAACATCTGCAGGAAGAACCACTGGTTCCACTTGTAGTACTCGGGGTCGCACGTGTTGAACACGCGATCCCAGTCGAATGAGCAGGCATAACGGCGCATCGACGCCTTCTGCTGAGCGATGTTCTCGTAGGTCCACTCGACCGGATCGGCACCGCGCTTAATGGCAGCGTTTTCGGCCGGCAGGCCAAAGGCATCCCAGCCGATGGGATGCATGACGTTAAAGCCCTTGTGTACCCAGTAGCGAGCGATGACGTCGCCCAAGGCATAGGCCTCGGCATGCCCCATATGGAGATCGCCGGAGGGGTACGGGAACATGTCGAGGACGTACTTCTTGGGGCGCGGATCATCGGCGCGGCCGGAGCGGAAGGGCGCGAGGTCGTCCCAGACCGGAAGCCAGCGCTCCTGGATCTCGGTAACGTCATATCCGCCGGCCTCAGCCTGGGCGCTATCGGAATTCGTGTGCTCGCTCATGAGGAGACCATCCTACGAGGTCACCCTCGGGTGGGTCGGTGCACCGGACTTCACGACAGGGACCAAGATTCCCCTATGTCGTCGACAACCAGGAGCGTTCTCGCAAGCACCGGGCGCCTTCAGCGGGAGAACCTGCACTGGCGCCGCCCCCTGATCGCCGGGATCGTCACCGGGCTTCTTGCCGCACTGTGCATCGCTACCGACCACACGTCATACGCCGTGCCACTCGCCGTCGGCGCCTGGTTCACCTCACTGATCGACACCCAGCAGCCGTTCGGCATCCACGTCCGCGCCATGTGGTGGTCAGCCCTCTGGCTAGCCCTGGGCGCCACCATCGGTGGTTTCTCCTCCAGCATCGGCTACTGGCAGCTCGTCACGGTGGCCGTGATGTCGATCGGGTGCGGGTGGGCAGCCTCCCTGGGCGGACTCAGCCTGGTCAACGGGAGCCTGGCTCTTGTCATGTACGCGGTCTTTGCCGGAAGCCCCGTCACCGACCGAGCCGCACTTCTCACCGGCGTGCTCGTGTTCATCGGTGGCCTCGTCACGATCGTGACTTCACTCGCGATCTATGCCGTTGGCGCACGAGACCAGATGCGTCAGCGGCCACCCACCTCAGAAAGAGTCAGCACTCGGATTCGAGGCCACCTTCACCGCAATGACGCATTCGTCACATACGGAGTTCGGCTTGCCATCATCATGGTGGTGGCCACGACCATTGCCCACTCCCTGAGCTGGCCGCACGAGTACTGGATTCCGATGACAGTCGCGTGGGTAGCGCGACCAGGGAGCCAACTCACCTTGGAACGCACCTGGCATCGCGTACTCGGCACCATTTTCGGAATCGTGTTCGTCACTGCCCTGATGCTCACCGCGGGCAACTCCCCCTACGAGCTCGCAGTGTTGGCGGCTGCGGGCGCGACGATCACGCTCATCTTTGTACGGGCGCACTACGCGATTGCCGTCGTTGGCATCACGATCACGATGATGTCGCTCTTCGCGATCGAGGGTCAGTCCTTTGATATGAATGCGCCATTCCGAATCTGGGCCACCCTTGTTGCCGGTGTGCTGCTCACCGTTGGCGCCCTGATCTGGCCAGCCGACAACTGACCCTCTGATCAAACCGCCGAGTCAGGGAGAGGGAAGCAACGCGGCGGCTCGGGAGCGGATCAGCTCCAGCAGCTCGGGCGTGCGTTCGCGAAGATCAGGTGCCGACTGCGACTTCGAGAGTTTCAATCCGCCCGCATCTGTCACGAGGGCGTGGTGAATGAAAGTCGCCTCGGCGACATTGACGGCATTGAGGTGCGGAGCCAGCCAGGTGTGCAAGGCACTGGAATCGAGTAGGTCGACGCCGCGCACGATGTCGGTGACGCCCAGATCGCGATCCTCGATCACGGTCACAAGGTGATACGCCGGAAGGTCATCGCGTCGCCACAGCACCACATCGCCATGGGCTTTGGCGAGATCGATTGACTCGCCGTCCATCTCGATGAACGTGCCCTCCGGGATGCGCATGCGCATGGCGGTCTGCTCGGCAATCAGCTCGAGACCCGCAGTGCGGCAACCCCCCGTGCACCTCATTCCGCCCGTCGCCGCGAGATCGGCTCGAGAACATGCGCAGGCGAATACCTCTAGATCGGACTTTTGCAGCAGGTCGAGTTGCGAGCGGTAGTACTCCGTCCGCGTAGACATCGTGAAGTCGCGTTCGAATTCGGCACGTTCGCGGGGACCACGGGTCCAGGGAATCTCAAGCCACTCCAGCGTCGCGAAGATGTCGTCGACGTATTCCGGGCGAGATCTCGAGGAATCCATGTCATCGATACGCAGCACGGTCTCGGCATCCCATTGGGAGGCCAGTAGGGAGATCAGCGTGAAGTTGACGGCGTTGCCCAAGTGCAGGAAGCCGCTAGGAGTGGGCGCGATCCGCGTGACGCGCGATGCGCTCATGACCGACTAGTGGTCGGCGTGGGCGTGTGCGTCGTGAGCCGCATGATCGTCGGAATCCTTGCGGATGCCGAAGATGTAGATCGAGATGAGGGCCCACAGGAGGATGAACGGCAGGAAGCGCAAGGCCGGGACATCGGGATTCATCGCAGCGAACAGGAACTCGAGGATGACCGAGAACACGATGGCGGCAACGACGCCGGCGACCGGATGATTCTTCTCCTGATGCTCACTCACGTGGAGCTGAGGGGACTCGAACCCCTGACCCCCTGCATGCCATGCAGGTGCGCTACCAGCTGCGCCACAGCCCCGTATTGGGAAGCCAAAGCATACCTAGAGCGACTTTCAGCGTGAAATCGACCCCTGCTCGGTCTAG
>CANFQC010000007.1 GCA_947449035.1 Actinomycetota bacterium | reverse complement strand
CGTAGCTGCAAATTGAATTCATGATCATCTGCATACTTTGAGAAGACTGAGAATGTGCAGGTGTCAACAACCTGATCACAAAGAATGTCAATGTCTAGCGACGTGCACATTTCGTGGACCCAGCTCGCCAGGTCGTTCTCTGAAACAGGTAAATTCTGCTCAAGGCTCACGTTGCTCACACTTTTCGACAACCTCGGGCACCCTTCCCATCAGACTCAGGTGCGCCAAGACTAATTCGGTTCCCTCATGCGCCAATAATCTTTTGAGATCTGCATCCAATTTGTTACATTGCCCGGGTGCTGACAACCCTGTTCTCGAGTGCCGATCGACTGATCGCCTCGAAAGCGCGAACGTTAGCTCTGATCTCATCATGTGAGACCGGATAGATCTCATCGCCGGTAATGGAAGAGGCCCAACTCTCGATATTTCTCTTGACCGTCTGATAGGGCGGCATGAAATGGGTTTTCGGTTCCTCTCCCCTCATGCTGACAGTCACGTCCCAGCCTCGAGACTCCTCTGGATGGCTCCTATCCCGGATCTCGATCCAACCCGTTGAGCCGTACACGGCAACGCGTCCGATGAAGGGAGTCGTCAAAATGGCAGTGATGACGGCGGTTCGGCCTTCATCGAAAGTCAGAGTGACTGACAAGGTGTCACCGTTCGCGAACGTGGTTGCCTGAGTCGACAGATTTGCCCACACTTCCTTCGGATCACCGAAAATACTGATCGCAAGATCAACCAGGTGAATACCTGTTGCCGATAACGGACCTACTGGTGCTTCGATCGGTGAAAGTCGCCAATTTGTCGGGTCAAGAGCAAGGAACTTGTCTTGGCTGAAGTTGCCTTCGAAGGCCAGGATCTTCCCCAGAGCACCACTCGCGCACAAATTCTGGAGCTCGATCATCGCAGGCTCGAAGCGCCGTTCGTGTCCGATTCCCACGCGAACCTGCGCCGCCTCTGCAGCCTCCAAGGCGACTACAGCATCCGCCGCTTTCGTGCTGAACGGCTTCTCGCAGAAAATATGCTTGCCTGCTGCGGCGGACGCAAGCATCTGATCGAGATGGAATCGGTGCGGTGAGCAAATGATCACCGCATCGATGTCGTCTCTTTCGAGGACGTCCGTGAGGTCAGCCACCGAATCTAGGCCGATCGCAGCAGCTCGCTCCCGGCTAGATGCATCAGGGTCAACGCCCTGAAGCACCTTGACCACCTCACTGTCCCGAAGTGCATTTGCGATGTTGAGACCCCACCACCCGAGTCCAACAATTGCAACATTAATCATCAAAGCCCCTTAGAGAACCAGTTGTCGACGGCGCATGAGCCGTTACTGGGCGGTGTATCCACCATCAACAAGCAGGGCGTGACCAGTCACATACGATGAATCATCGCTTGCGAGGAAAAGTGCAGCCGTTGCCTGCTCTTCAGGCCTCGAGAGCCTGCCGATCGGGTGATGGTCGATGAGCCAATTGATGGTGCCATCCGAGTCGCCAGTGTCTTCTGCCCAGTTGAACAGAAATGGGGTGCCGGTAGCACCAGGGCACAGCGCATTGACCCGAATACCGGAGGGCGCCAACTCGATAGCCAGGGACTTGGTCATGCTGATAGCCGCTGCCTTGGTCATGGCGTAGGCCACGGAGCCTCCAGCACCAACAACTCCGAAGGTTGAGCCCAGATTAATCACACTGGCATTCTTGGATTCCTTAAGCAGCGAAATCGCATGCTTGGTGACAAGAAAGATGCTGGTGATGTTGTTTGCGATAACCGTCGACCACGTGTCCATCGTCATTTCCTCGAGCAGGCCCGCCGGAGCGGTACCTGCGTTGTTCACGACAATGTCGATACGCCCAAAATCAGATTTCATCGCCGACATCAGCGTTTGAACTTCGGATTCATTTGAGACATCACAGCGCCGGAACATGGCCTTGCCACCCTCTGCCACGATCTCCTCAGCCAGGGCGTTGCCGAGTTCCTCTCTTCTACCGCAGATGACTACGGTGGCTCCCTCCGCAGCGAAGGTTCGTGCGATAGAGGCGCCGATACCGCTGGTACCACCCGTGATGAGTGCAATTCGATTATTCAGCCTGGTCATGACTTCACAGCTCCATATTCTTGACGGCGGTCTCTTCAACGGAAATCAACGACATGCTCTCTTCGGGCGGGAGTACCACTCCATACACACGATTGACTTCCGCAAGGATCCAATCGCGGGATTCTTCCGCCTGGCGTCGTGCTGCGGCGTAATCGACACCCACGAGTCGTCCATCGCGCTTCACGCAATTTCCGGCCACAAATACAGTGTCAATGTCACCGGGATGGGAGTGGAACACGACGGTGCCCGGCTCTTCATTGATCGGCCACAGATTCGGGCTATCTCCCTTAATCACGATGATGTCGGCTTGCTTGCCCGCTTCTAGGCTGCCCGTGACCGACCCCAGGCCGAGAGCCTCCGCACCGTTGATCGTTCCCCAGGCCAGGGAATCCATTGAGCTTGTGGTGAGACGCAGAGGCATTTCCTTGCGCTCATTGAAGGTGTCGTTCACGCGTACGCGAGCATCCTGTAGCCCCAGTCGGAGCTGACCCACAATGTCGCCGCCGTTGAGCGTGATGATGTCGCAACCGACGGTTGAGCGAATTCCGTATTCCTTCGCCTCGTTGAAGACCGGATGGCCCATTCCCATCTGAATCTCTGTGTCAGGGGTCGAGACAATCGTGCAACCGTGATCTGCCAGCATCCTGAATTCGTCCGGAGTACTCGTATTGCAGTGAACGTGAATTTGATCAGGACCGAGAAGCCCGTGACGATACATGGGCACGACTCCCTGGGAGACCGTCACACCAAAGTAGTTGTTGTTATGAATGGACATAGGAACGTTCATGTCTCGAGCGGCATTGATTTCCTTGGTGGTCGAGCTCCAAGGGATCAGACCGGTCTCAGTGAGCGCCATGCCCATGGTCACAAGTGCCGTTGTCGAGGACAGATAGTCACGCTGAATCCGCTCGGCATCCTTGATTCGATCTTCGACGGTCTGGAATGCGGGGTGATCCACCGGAGCCGGGACGAGCCCGTATCCATACACCGCGCGCATGCCACTCTGCTGCAGAGCTTCCACGCCGGCCGTCGCGTGATCGGGAGAATTGTTGCTGTGCGAATAGTCGAATACCGTCGTAACGCCGGCGTTCAAGGCTTCCAGCGCACCGATGTAGTTTCCGGCTCCAATATCCTCAGGCCGCAAAACCGGTGAAATACTGAATCGAATTCCTCGCATGTACTCATGCAGGGTCCAATCCGTCAGCATCGCGCGCAAATTCGTCTGCCACATGTGTCGATGATTGTCGACGAAACCGGGCATGATGATGCCGCCATCTGCATCGATGATTTCTGCATCATCGGAGGGTAGGTTGTGTCCGACCGCGAGAATTTTATCGTCACCGATCAACACTTCTCCCCTGGACAGAGTGGTTCTCTGCGGATCCATGGTGATGACGTAACCATTCTTGATGAGCGTCTTCTTGTTGATCATGGTTCACTCTCCGATCGATATTGATTGTTTGTCACTACTTGTTTGAGGCATTGATGCTTCTTGCATTGCCTTTCGGGCGCGCGATTCATTCCACTTCCGCAGCACCAAGGGGGAAGCGGCCGCAGTGACAAGTATTAGAAGGAGACCGGTCACCAAGCCCGTCACGTATTGAGGTGCTGCCACCGTGCTAAAGAACTCAGAGAGAAGAGCGAGCGACAGCGCCCCGCAGGCGATGCCCACTGCTCCGCCACGTCCGCCGGCCAGACCGATGCCACCCAGCAAGCAAGCCGTGACCGCAAAGATGAGAGGGAAGAGTCCCGGGTTCGAGGTAGCAGTGGACGTTCCGTATGCCTGGAGGACTCCTCCTAGGCCAGCAAACCCAGCGGAAGCACCGAACGACATAATCACGATGGCGTCGACACGGACGCCAGCGGTGCGGCTCGCCCGACGGCCGCCACCGGTCGCCCGCATGGCACGTCCAAGATTTGTCAGAGTCATCAAGAGGAACACCGCGACGAAGGCAGCAACTCCAATGAGGATACGAACCGAGAAGAAGGTTCCGATCTGCTGGTTCAGAAAAATTCCTACGTCATAGTTGTCGTACGACTGACTCTTGTTGTCACCAATAGTTCCGGCGATCCCCAGAGCAACCAGGGAACCTCCCAGCGTCACAGCCATCGAATTGACGCCGAGCTTGGCAATGATCACGCCCTGAATCAACCCAAAGACTACGCAGACAGCTACACCGGCAAGAATTCCGATGAAGGGGCTCCCTGCGCCTGCCTTGACCGCCACCATTCCACCGAGTGCGTAAGTACCCGCGACCGAGAGGTCAAACTCCCCCACGATCATGGTGAGTCCCAGCCCGAGTGCGACTAGGCCTAAGCATGAGGTGTTCTGAAGGGCGTTGTAGATCGTAAATGAACTTGACGAGTGGCCGAAGATCGGTGGAGCCGCAAAGGTCAGCACAACCAACGCAAGAAGGAGGAAGAGCGGCCATTTCGGTTCCTTCGTGGAATTTCCAAATCTGAGCGAATTTCGCCTGCTCATGACCGACTTCCTTTTCCAGAATTGAGGTAACTGAGCACGACAACTACCGTGACGATTATTCCCAGAGCAAGCAACTGAATCGGCGGACTGTATCCACGCAGCAACAGCATGTCTCCGATGGCGGCAACCAGAATTGCACCGACAGCGGTTCGAGTGACTGAGCCACGTCCTCCAACGACAGCGGTACCACCTACGAGTACGGCAGAGATGGAATCGACCGTAAGCGTGCCCGTCGATGTCAGCGTGCCGCTCTGATTGAAAGCCCCGAGCAGAATTCCGGCAATGGCGGTACAAATGCCTGCCGTCACGAATGCACCTGTGGTCAGCGCGATCGTGGGTAATCCTGCGGTTCGTCCAGCCCGCGGAGATTCGCCCATCAGGTAGATACCGCGACCGAACTTGGATCTCTTGATCACCAGCTCGCCGATGATCACCACGACTATGAATACATAGACCGGGAAGGGAACCCCGAAAAGCGGGTTGTAGAGAAAGGCATAACTCGGACCGTCGGCCGGAGGGTATACGGACACTCCACCTGAAATCCAGGTCGCCATCGCTTCAAGGAGCGCACCCGCACCAATGGTGACGATGATCGGGTTCGCCCCGGTCGAACCGACAAGCAGGCCCTGCAACCCGATAACAACGGCTCCAAAAGCCACCGTGATCACGATGGCGGCGATCATTCCAAATCGCAACGCCCACAGGAATGTCATCGCAGATACGGCCGCCGTTGTACCGACTGACAGCGAGAACAAATTGCCGCTGATGACGATGTACGTCATACCCACTGCTATGACACCAACGAGCGCTGCCGAGTTGATGATGGCTTTGAAATTCTCTGTCGAGTAGAAGCCATCAGTCGTCAGTGTGCCGAAGAGCAGAAGGGCAATAAAGATGACTGTCACGAGAACGGTAATCTTCTTTGCCGTGCTAGCCGATTGAAGATTCACCATGGATTTTGTGCTGAGAGACGTACTCATGAGGTCAACACCTCCGCTCCGTGAGTCATGTCGGTCAAAACGTTTGATGCCGTGGCTTCGGATCTAGGCCGTACGCTGACAATTCGACCGGCGAACATCGTGATGACGACATCCGCAAGATCAAGGACCTCGTCAAGTTCCGTGGAAGAGAAAACGACGACATTTCCCTGATCCGCCGCACCTCTGATGAGGTTATGGATATCTGATCTTCCGCCAACGTCAACGCCTCGAGAGGGTTCGTCAAAGAGCAGCATCCGAGATTCTTGCTGGTCGATCCCTCGCGCGATGAGGACCTTTTGTTGATTTCCTCCGCTGAGTACGCCGACTGCAAGCGCGCGCCGATCATCCGCAATACCGGTCAGATCGAGGAGCTTTCGGACATTTGCGTTCTCGAGCGCCTTTCGGATAAACCCGAGACGCGAGATCCGGGGGATTCGAGTTGCCACCAAGTTATTCGCAATCGAGTGACTAAGGAATAGTCCCTCCTCCTTACGGTCGTTCGGCGCAAAGAAGACGCCTGACGACCTAATACGTCCTGGCGAACCCAACCGAAGCCGAACGCCTGATAGTTCAACCACTCCATGGGCATCCGGGACGAGTCCTGCCAAGGCTCGGAGAACTTCACTCGCACCGCAGCCGACCTGCCCTGCGAGCCCAATGATCTGTCCGCCCACGGCATCCAGCTCGAAGCCTTGCACTCGAGGAGGAATCGTCAGGGATCGAATTGAGAGCATCTCGGCAGAGTCCGATATCTCAGCGGATGCATTTCTCACTGTTTCGGGGATGTGACCTAGCATCATCTCCACGAGACTATTTCGATCCAGGTCTGCGACATTTCGGGTTCCGATGCGCTTCCCGTCCCGGAACACTGTCGCCCTCTGGCAGAGCTTGAGTACCTCTCCCAAACGATGAGATACATATATGACGCTCTTGCCCTGGGCCGTCAAACCACGCACGGCTGAAAACACCTTCGCGATTTCGTGGTCGCTCAGGGTCGCCGTGGGCTCGTCGAGAATGATTATTCGAGCATCGCGGCTTAGCGCGCGGGCAATTTCAACCAACTGTTGCTCACCAATTGGCAAGGAGCCGGTGACTGATGAGAGCGCAACGTGCTCAAGTCCGAGGCTATCGAGCAGCGGTCGCAGTTGCTTGCGTAGTGACGCCGCCTGGCGCCTGGATGTCCGTGCGGATCCAAGCAAGAGATTCTCTTCGACCGTCAGCACGGGAACCAGGCTGAGTTCTTGATCTACCAGAGCGATTCCCAGCTCTTGGGCATGTCTTGGGTTACGGGGAGAGACTGCAACTCCGTCAATCTTGATGGTGCCCGAATCAGGCAGGACGACTCCGGAGAGAATCTTGACCAGAGTACTTTTCCCTGCTCCATTGTGACCAAGAAGTGCGTGGACTTCGCCCGCTCTGAGATCGAATGACACGTCATCAAGAGCCAGCAGATTGCCATACGCCTTTGTCACGTTGAGCATCTCGAGTCGAAGTTCCTCGGGCACGATCACTCTCCTCTTGCCATAGATAAACACGACTTGCCAGTGTGGAAGACGGTTGGTGCGGAGCCCGAGGGCTCCGCACCAACCGTGACATGCCTTATGCCTTGGTGCAGACCGCTTCGTAATCAGCCAGATTGTCGGCCGTCACTCGAAATTCGGTCGTGAGGTTCTCTGCCGGAATCGACTCTCCCGAAAGGAACTTGATTGCCGCAGCAGCGACGGAATGTCCCTCGGTCTCGGGATCCTGAGTGGCGGTTCCGTACTGCGTGCCCGCCTTGATGTTGTCGATGCCGACCTTGAAGCAGTTGCTTCCGGTGACGATCAGACCCTTATTCGCAACGCCGACCGGCAGACCTGCCTGCTGCGCTGCCTGGACGATCGCGTTGGCCTGGTAGTCAGCCATTCCGTAGGCGCACTGAATTCCACCCTTGTTCGCGTACTGCGCGAACAACTGTGAAGCCAACTTGCCGGTAAGTGCCGCATCCCAGTTCGCATTCTGATTCGAGACCAGCTTGTATTCCGGAGTCTTCGCCAACTCGTCAACGAATGCCGTGATCCGGTCGTTGCTTGTCGCGGTGTAGTCAGATCCGGTCAACGCGATGACGTTGCCCGAGGTGAATCCGGCTGCCTTCATGCCTTCGACACAGTTCTGAGCTGCAAACCGTCCGAGAGCCGACTGATCCGCGTTCACCACTGAGACCACAGTGTCAGCAGCAGCGGGATCCGGATGTGAGTTGTTGTAAATGATCGGGATGCCGGCGGCCTTCGCCTGCTGCATGGAGGGCACCAGCGACTTGTCATCATCGGGCTCGAGCAGGATGAGATCGGGCTTGGCCGCAATTGCGGACTGCAGGTGCTGGATCTGCTGAGCTGAGTCGAAGGGATCCTGCAGGTACTCGGCCTGCACTCCTGCCGCAGCAAGATCGTCCAGGATGACCTTGTTGTAGACGGCACACCACGGGTTGATGTCACCGCAGGAGACAACCTTGACTGTCTTCCCTTCAACGCTGACCGCTGCGGCCGATGCAGCCGCGGATGCAGCAGGCGCAGACGCAGCTGGTGCCTCTGCGGCAGCGGTCGAGGCGGCGCTGGAAGATGAGCTTGATCCACAGCCCGTGAGGATGGGAACCATCGCGAGGGAGATGCCTGCCGCAGCAGCCACCACCCGCTTGGTGCCGTGCAGCTTTAGACTTGCGGTAAAACCATGCATCGGTAACCTCTCATTCGTTGTTGACGCGTTGAATTCTTCGAGCGAACAGCCCCAGTGGGTTGAACACCCATTGATGTGCTAGCGGTATCCAATCCACCTACACGTGTGCGCACACTGTCTCCATCGGTGAACTTGCGAAGATCAATTGTCTGAATCCGTTAGTCGCCAGATCGCAAACCCCAACCCAACCTCCGGAAGCATTACCGTGACTCAATCGTTACCTGATTTAGCGCCGCTCTGAGTAAATCTGGTTTGTGACTGGGGTCCATGATCGCTACGAGAGTCAGCCCGGCGCGAGCTAGATGCTGGGCGAGAATTCGTGTTCCCGCTGCCGCATCGGAATTACGACACGCCAATGCAATTTGCGCATGTTCGGTGGCCCCTAATGCCCACCCGGTCGCACCGCCCTGAATGTATACGCGGCGATACCGTTCAGTGTGTTCCGCCCAGTGCGCCAATTCGGATCGGGTTCTGTCGCTCACGTGGGCGAAAAGGAGTCCGTGGAAACGCTGGTGACACGTCTCCCATTCCGCGATTTCCAGTACTTGCATTCGGTTCAATCGAACAACGAGAGCATCGAGTTCGTCCAATTCGCTCGGTGAGAGCTGAGGGATACTTACGCTCAACGCCATGCATTCGTTCACGATACGCATCGCGTACAGATGCTCCACCTCTTCAATACTGAGTGGGGTCACCGTCGCGCGAAAATTGGTTTCTGATTCGATCAGGCCCTCGCGTTGGAGCATTCGAAATGCTTCTCGAACCGGACCTCTGCTCACCCCGTAGGACCGAGCGACAATTGATTGGGCCAGTGTGCTTCCCGGTTCTTTCTCGGCAGAGAGGATCTGAGCGCGCAGAGTCTCGTAAATCAGCTCAGGGGTCGCACGTCCGATTGATGGAAACGAGAGTTCGTCAATCAGATCAGTAGAATCCTCAACCCCCTCATGCGGATTCATGTCTGCTAATTTCCCGGGCCGTAAAGGCCGAATATCAACGATGGGTCGCCGGGTTCGAAGGTGTTTGCCACTTGTGAGCGGTAGCCGATCTCACTAGTACGGGCAATCAGTTCTGAGCCCATTCGAAGTTGTTTAGGCTCCCAATTAGCTAACGCTTCCAGCACATTGCCGTCCGCCGCTGCGATTTCTCTCGCGAGTATCCATCCGTCTTCAGCCGCCTTGGCCGTGCCTGCCGCAGCATGTGGACGTGCGGCAAATGCAGCGTCACCGATTATGCATACGCGGCCAAAGGCCATCTGGGGCACGTTGATGTCGTACACCACCTGGATAAAGGGCTCCGGAATGTTCTCGACAACTTCACATAGCTGCGGAGCCAACTGTGCACGAGCAGCTTCGCGCATCTCTTCAACGGCCTGAGAGTTGACCAAACCCGGGGGAACCGAGACGTACCTTTTTTCGCCGTTGGAGTCCAGCAATAGGGCTTCCAGCTCTTCCGCTGAGGCATTTCGGTACCAAACAATGTTCATCAATCTCTTGCCGGGCTCCACCTCACCGTCATATCCGGGGATGGGATAAACCAAAATGTGGCTGTTGGGCATCACTTGATACGACAGGGTGTCGAACAGTTCGCCATACGTTTCGGCAGTCAGTTCTGCCTCGGGGATCACACCGCGCCAGGCGATGTAGCCTGCATACTCAGCCTTAACTTCGGGAAGTAATCTCCTACGAGCAGTCGAGCTGATCCCGTCAGCGAAGACCAGAAGATCTACGCAATCAGTTCTTCCGTCAGCCAGGACAATTCTGACTTGATCCCCTTCATCCTGGAATTCCACGACTTCAGCGGACAAGTGATAGTTATCCCTCCCAAAGCCATTGAGCAGGACTCGGTACACCGCATTCCATGAGGAAAGGTAATACGGGTGCTCACTCTCATGAGCTGTAGAGCCATCACGATTGACGAAACGCACCCAACGCGTCTGCGAAGAGAACGTCGATGCAGGCACGCCGAGACACTCGACCGGATATCTCCAGGTCGCCTCAAGCACGGCAATGCCAGCACCTCGTGCTTCCAGCTCGGAAGTAGATCGCTCATATACCGATACTTCGCATCCGAGATCGCGCAGCAGAAGCGCGGCAGTCAAGCCCCCTAGAGATCCTCCAACGACCGCGACGCGGGGCATCGAGCCCATAAATCACTCCAAATGTGTGTCTTCAGGCGGATGCCCCGCGATCAAAGGATTACGGCTTGCCGAACGTGGCGATCGAATCGACCTTCAGCTCGAACAGAACACGGCGCTCGTCGAAACCGGGGTCGCGGAGTCCGTAGGGACCCTCTTGCCCCGTGTACTTCGTCCAGATGAAATCAAGTTGGTCAGTCACTCGCTGGCCCTCGACGGGATCATCTTCGGAGATTTCGCGGAATGCAGTCGCCTTCATGCTGATCCAGTGATACGGGTTTGCCGGATTCATGAGGATGAAGGACACCTGCGGATTCGCACGCAGCCATTCAGCCTTCTTGCGCTCCGTCGAGAGGTTGAGAAAAATCGTGTCACCTGAATAGTCAAACCACACGGGTGTCAGGTTGGGGCGCCCGGTGCTTCCCATGACAGCGACCACCGCAGTTACCGGCTCATCGATCAGCTGCTTATAGATGGGGTCAAGATCTTCAAGACTTGTTACGGAGTCTCTGTCCCCGACCGTGAACTGTCCATTTTGCGTACCAGACGCTACATCCTTGAATTTTGCAACCTTGATCACCATCTGAACTCCCGTCATTTATCGAGGCTTGGAATCAACAAGTGTCGACACAATCCGCATTATTTCGCACAAGAGGCGCTTCTATGTGGTGGAATTACGAAATTCATCAACCAAATTAGCCCGATCGCCAAAAAGTGTAGATAGTTCTGGAGGAGAACTCAGTGACCGGTCCCCTGCATGGCCTGCGTGTGCTTGACCTCACGCAGGTGCTGTCCGGGCCGTTCTGCACGATGCTCTTGGCCGACATGGGTGCTGATGTGCTGAAGATCGAACCGCCTAGTGGAGATGTCGCTCGGAGCTGGGGTCCGCATCCGACAACGGCCCAAGAATCAGAGGAATCCTCCTACGGGGGGTATTTCGCCAGTATCAATCGGAATAAGCGAAGTGCCTGCCTCGATCTCAGAACCCCCGAGGGCGTCACTGAATTCATGCGTCTTGTTGACTCAGCCGACGTCCTGGTCGAGAACTTCCGAGTTGGCGTGATGGATCGCTTTGGCCTGTCCTATGAGACATTGCATGAAAGAAACCCTCGGTTGGTGTACGCCAGCATCCGCGGATTCGGCGATCCGCGCACAGGGCTGAGCCCCTATTCCGAGGCGCCCGCGTTCGACATCATCGCTCAGGCAATGGCGGGCCTCATGAGTATCACCGGAGAAGACGTAGCCCACCCGATGAAGGTCGGACCTGGGATTGGCGACATCTTCCCAGCGGTTCTCTTGGCTACTGGAATCCTCGCCGCAGTTCGACATGTGGAGAAAGGTGGCGAAGGGCAATTCGTTGACGTGGGAATGTACGACTCCATACTTTCTCTGGCCGAGAGAGTCGTGTATCAGCACTCCATCACCGGCGTTAGCCCTGAGCCACAGGGAAACACCCACCCTCTTCTTTGTCCCTACGGATTGATTCGGACGAGCGATGGAATTGTCGCTGTTGCCTCACCCACGGATAACCACTGGCGCGCATTGTGCGAGGTTATGGGGAAGCCTGAACTCGGCCAGGATAGGCGCTTCGAAACCAACGTTGACAGGGTGGCGAACTCCGCGGAGGTGTACCGCGAGGTGGAAGCCTGGTCACAAAATTTCTCAAGCACTGAAGTCGTCGCCGCATTGCAGGGAAAGGTCCCCTGCGGGCGTGTAAACAACGCTTCAGACATCGCTTCGGATCCACATGTCAAAGCCCGGAACATGATTGTTCACGTCCCGCACCCTTCGGGCGTCCACATTGCAATCGCAGGAAGCCCAATTAAGTTCAGCGCGAGTACGTCAAGCACGTTTACCCGGGCCCCCCTTCTCAATGAACATGCGCCAGTTTTCCTTGAACCACAGACAATTTGACCGACAAGATGGCACGCTTCACGACTCGCCAAACGGAGGAAACATGACTGCTCGAATAATCGCCACAGAGACATATGACGCATCCGACTATGTCGACGAGCTCAAAGAGGTCGCGAATAACTTCGATGTCGGCACGAAAATGATTTTCGAAAACCACAAGATACGGGTGTGGGAAGTACGGCTATCACCTGGCGAACGCGGACCATTTCATACTCATGCGACTAGGTACTTCTGGACAGTCATTTCCGGAGGTATCGGTCGTCAACGGAGTCAAGACGGTTCGATGATCACTCGTGAGTACAGCGCCGGGGACACGAATTACTCAGAGCACAGCGAGCATGACCCCTGGTTTCACGATTTCGAAAACTTCGGCGATACCGACATGCTCTTTCTCACGGTTGAACTCTTGGACCAGGCGTGAGTCGAGAACTCGCGCAACATCTCGCCCTTGCGTTGCGAGAAGCCGGTGTTTCCACCATGTTCGGAGTCCCAGGTGGTGGACCGAATCTGGACATGATCGGTGCAGCGCAGGAGCAGGGAATCGATTTTATCCTCGCGCATAATGAGAGCGCGGCGTGCATTATGGCGTCCTGTTTTGGCCGGATCACCCAGACGGCCGGCGTGGCCATCACGACCCGGGGACCAGGCTTAACCAACGCTGTCAACGGCCTTGCTCAAGCCACGCTGGACAGATTCCCCCTCGTTCTCATCACAGATGCCGTGACTCGGGAGCAATCGACGCGAGTTGCGCATCAACGTCTGGACCAGGTCAGTGTTGCTCAGCCAGTGTGCAAATGGAGCGGAGTACTCGGGACCGATGAACCTCAAACGGTGGTGCGTGAAGCAGTCTCCTTAGCGCTGGAGTCCCCGAGAGGCGCCGTGCTTTTGTCCTTTGACCCGACGCAGCCTGGGGAGAAAATTAGGAGTGAGAAAGTCTCGCCACCGATGTCTCGCGACTTAAGTCCGGAAATATTGCAACGCCTCCACAAAGCCAAAAGACCACTGGTGATCATTGGCCTCGATGCGATTGCCTCCACAGAACTTTTGAGGGAGGCACTTCGGGATGCGCATGTCCCGCTCCTCGTGACCTACGAGGCAAAGGGCTTGATTCCCGAGTCCTGGCCAACGTACTCGGGGTTCTTCACCGGCGTGGCTGCCGAATACCCGCTTCTCTCCCAGGCAGATCTGATCATCGGCATTGGCCTTGATTCCGTGGAACCGATGCCTGGCCCATGGCCGCATTCTGCTGAGGTGATTCTCCTTCATAGCCACCCGGTCGAAACGGCATACTTCGGCGATCCATCGCTCATTGTTGGCCCCTACGCCAGCCTTCTTCCTGAATTCGCCACCATCTTCCAGACGCAGTGGCCAGAGACATTCTCCCGACCAATGTTGAGCGCGGAACTCCTCGCGCTTGAATCGAATTCAGCACTCACACCGCAGGATGTTGTGAGATTGACCCAGCAGGCTTTCCCGGATGCACTCGCCACTGTTGATGCTGGTGCCCACATGTTGGTCGTCATGGCATTGTGGTCGAGCCACACGCCGAACGAGGTTCTGATTTCCAACGGTCTGGCAACCATGGGATTCTCACTGCCAGCTGCCATTGCGATGGCTCTAGCCAACCCACTTCGAAAGGTTGTCTGCTTCGTTGGTGACGGAGGCCTCGGCATGGTCCTTGCTGAGATTGAGGTTATCTGTCGTCTGCAACTGAACATTGTGATTGTCGTCTTCAACGACGCCACTCTCACATTAATTCAGTTGAAGCAGGGAGAGGGACATGGTGGTTCGCTCGCGGTGGGATACGCGCCCACCGATTTTGCCTCGGTTGCGTCGGCCATGGGCGTGCAATCAGTCGTCGTACAAGACCGTGACGAGATGCGCGCGGCGCTGGATTCCCTCGGTCAGGGCCCTTCACTTCTCGACTGTCGGATCAATTCCACGGACTACGTGGACATCATGCGAGTTGCTCGCGGCTGATTAGTCACCTCTGGATGCTGCACTTGCACATCCGTGATCCAGGAATTAGTCGTGTTGACTTGTCGGACTAGCGGCGCCTTGGATGGCCACTCCGGCTGTGCGCTGTACTGAAAGCTGCACGTCAGCGCCCGCGATACAGGAGATCACATGGCCGCCGGCCTTGCGATCAGCAGCGACGCCGTGAAGGTGCAGTCCTGCTGCCCCGGTGCCCGCAAGATCGGGCCCTGTCCGGAAGCCGACGAGCACCGCGCGCCGCTGCCCGAGCGGGAAGAGAGTCTGCTTGGCGACCACCTGGGAGAGCGGGAGGTAGGGGGCGGTCTGGGCAGGCACGCTGCGGAAGGTGAGATCAGTGAACGTGCCACGTACACGAACGGCCACCATTCCGTTGGCTGATCCGACGAGCGCATTCACCGCGGTGATGATGTTCGCGCAAGTAGTGCCGGGCGGGACAGGCCCTGACGCCGTCGGGGCAAACCTCACGGACTCGGACCACGGAGTCGACTGACTTCCGTCGATGACAACGGGCGTGCCGTCGGTGCCGATGCGGTACATCGTGCCGCCCACCATCACGAACTCGCCGTCCAGATTATTGAAGGTTCCGAGACCAAGGGTTGTGCCCTTCGATGTGGAGTTGATCGGCGCAAGGCCCGCGTAATTGGGCGAAACGAGATAGTCATACGTGCCGATCTGATGCACCCAGGCATCATCGGTCGCCGCAGATGCAGCAGGCACGAGAGGGCCGACGACGGCCATGCACGAAACGAGGGCAACGGCAAGACGGCGATTCATGCGGGACTCCCCTGACTGTGAGCATGAGGCTGTGAACACAGACACCATGCGTGGCACGAGCGTAGTTGGGATGGTCGAGGGCAATAGCGTTACCGCATGAACTCAGGGCAGCGGGGCTCCTCATGCTGATCCTTGAGTTCCTCACCGCGATCGCCGCAGGCTTGCTCGCCGGCCTCACCGGAGGCGGCGGCGGAATGTTTTTCGTCCCTGTGCTGATCTTCGCGGGCTTACCCGTCGTACAGGCGCTCGAGACGAGCAATCTCGGAATCTTGATCACGAGCGCATCCGGCACGCTGACGAATGCCCGGAACGGACTCGTGCCGTGGCGGCGCGTTCTCTGGCTGGGCATTCCGGCGATCATCATCGCGCCGCTGGGTGCCTGGATCGCCATTCACCTGCCGGGCAAGCTGCTCATCGCCGGATTCATCCTGATGAATCTCATCAACATCGTGCTCACTGCACGCAAGCCTGCCGAACACGAGCATCACGACCAGGGCAAGGTGCCGACCGCACTGGAGTATGCGGCGACGGGTGGCTCGGGCGGATTACTCGCGGGCCTGTTCGGCATCGGCGGCGGTCTCATTGTCGTGCCACTCCAGATTCTGTGGCTGTCGACACCGATCAAGATCGCCGCACGAGCGTCACTCGCGGTGATCATGCTCTCGAGCGCTGCCGCCGTGATCGGTCACACGATCTTCGACGGCAACATCGTGTGGACAACAGGAATCCTGCTCGGTGTCGGCGGCGTTATCGGCGCACCGCTCGGCACTTTGCTGCTGCGACGGATCAGCCCGACAGCAGCTACGCGAATACTTCAGTGCGTACTGCTCGGCGTTTCTATTGCGCTCGCCTGGCAGTTGTTCAGCTAGACCGATCTAGGCGAGAGCGGCCTTCAGCGCCTCGATACGACGAGCCGAGATCTTCGCGCTGAGCGCTGCCTCCGGAGCGAACACCTCAGACGCGTGATACGCACCCGGGTAGATCGTGAACTCAACCGTGCCGCCGGCGGCCCTGACCTTCTCGACGAACGCGATGTCTTCGTCCATGAACATGTCGCAGTCGCCCACATCAATGAACATCGGCGGCAGGTTGCTGAAATCGGTGGCGCGTGCAGGTGCGGAGTACTGATCGGCAGGCTTGCCGCCGAGGTACCAGGCCCACGCCTCAATGTTGCCCGCACGATCCCAGATGCCGAGGTCGACAACAGCCTTGCTCGACTCGGTCTCATTGCGATCGTCGATCATCGGGTACGGAGCCATGAGGAAAGAGATGATGGGCGTGCCACGATCGCGGGCAACCAGGGCCGTCGCAATCGCTAGTCCGCCACCCGCGCTGCCGCCGTAGACAGCAAGCCGGTCAGGGTCGAATCCGAGTGCACTCGACGCCGCATGCATCCAGCGCAGCGCTGCGTAGCAGTCCTCGATAGCGGCCGGTGCGGGGTTCTCCGGCGCGAGTCGATAGTCAACCGAGACCACGACAGAGCCCGTGAACTCGCACAGCGCTGCAGCGGCGAGGCTGTCGGTCTCGAGGTTGCCCAGGATCATTCCGCCACCGTGGATGAAGAGGATGCCTGGCTTGCTCGCAGCCGGAGTGTTCGGGCGGTAGATGCGGATCGCAATGTCAGGCGCACCGGCGGGGCCAGGAATGCTCGAATCCTCGATGGAGATGTTCGGGTTCGGCGGAATATCGGCCGTCATCATCTGCAGCATTCCGTCGAGCGTGGCTCGACGAGTGGCAAGGTCGGCGATGGCATTGAAGCCACCTGGCAGGGCGGCGTTGAGTGCATCCAGCGGGATACGGGACTCCGGATCGACCCGGTCAATCATCGACATCTGCACTCCTTGGGCATAAGTACTGCGAATCCGCGAATCGTCACACACTCCCCCTGACTCCGCACGGGAAATCCTCGAAGATTCCCGTGCCCGACGTAGGGGCGATCCACCCACAGCCCCTCGACTTTGGAGACAATATGAAGGTGAGCCCCCAGGACAACGAGTCATTCCTCAGTCGCCTCGACCTGACCCAGGTCGATCGCGACATCTTCACTGGCCAGTGCCACGCGGGCTCTCCCCTACGCGCCTATGGCGGCCAGATCGCCGCGCAGTCATTGATGGCGGCCGGTGCAACTGTCGAGGGCGACGAGCGTCAGGTGCACTCCCTGCACGGCTACTTCCTGCGTCCGGGCCGCTCCTCCGACCAGATCACGTACCTCGTCGAACGTCCGCGCGATGGCCGATCATTCTCGACACGCATAGTGCGTGCCGTGCAGCATGGCGAGACCATCTTCATGATGACTGCGTCGTTCGCGTTGGTCGAACAAGGCCCCATGCATCAATTCGCCGAGCCCGCCGCTCCACTTCCAGATGACGTCGCCGCGATCTTGCTCCCTCGTCACGTTGACCTGAACGAGGACGAGACCGGCTGGCATAGCCTCGAGAGCCAAGGCTTCGAGCTGCGCATCATCGATCCTGACAAGACCGTTCCCCTGCGCGATGGTCGCTATGAGGGAATGTCATGGGTGCGCATTCCGAGCGAACTCCCCCACGAGCAACTCATTCAGGCCTCGGCTCTCACCTATCTCTCCGACCTCACGATGGTGAGCACGGCGCTCGGCCCGCACGGTGGCAAGGAAGCGGCGCAGGATCTCATGCTGGCCTCAATCGATCATGCGGTGTGGTTTCACGCACCGATCAATACGAATCAATGGATGCTCTTCGCACAAGACACGCCTGTCGCACGCGGCGGTCACGGTCTGGCTCGAGGCCTGTTCTATGACCTCAACGGAATCCTGGTGGCTTCGGTGGTGCAGGAATCACTGCTACGCACTCGACTTCCGCGCTGACTAACTTTCGGGAACCTCAGGCACGAATTCGGGAGCAGTTCCACCCCGACGCTTCGGCAACCACCAGGCGTCTTCGCCTGGCAGCGGCGCCGGGTACCGATCCAGGGTCTGATCGAGAAGTACCTGCATGCGAGATCGAAGCTCGACGGTGAGCGCATCGGCATCCTGACCGCGCTCGGGGTACATCGGCTCGCCAATAGTCAGGCATACCGTGCGACCTCTAGTGAGGTCCTTGTGGCCGTAGTAGATGATCCGCTGACCGCCGTAGATGATCATGGGCACGATCGGCGCCTTCGCGCTCATCGCCATGCGGACGGCGCCGTTCTTGAATTCCTTGATCTCGAATGACTTGCTCATCGTGGCTTCGGGAAACACCCCGACAATCTCGCCGGCCTTGAGCGCGCCCACGGCATCACGGAAGGACTGCGATCCGGCTTCGCGATCAACCGGGATGTGCTTCATCCCGCGCATGAGCGGACCAGCAATCTTGTGCTTGAAGATTCCGTCCTTGGCCATAAAGCGCACATGGCGACCGATGCGCTCCGCGGGGATGCCGCCGAGTGCGAAGTCGAGGTAACTCGTGTGATTGATGGCCAGCACGACACCGCCGTCGCGGGGCAGGTTCTCCGCACCTTCGATGACGAACTTGATGCCCAGCCCCTTGAAAACGGACTTCGCCGCGAAGACAACGGGGGGATACACGAAGTCGGCCACAGCCCGAGGCTATCTGCTAATTTCACGACAGACGCGCAGATCGACGTGCGAAGCAGCCGGAGGGGATGAACGTGGGCATCTTGACCTGGGTCCTGCAGTTCCTGCTTGCTATCGCCTTCATCGGTGCCGGCCTGATGAAGCTCAGCAGCCCCAAGGATCGACTTGTCGAGCGCATGGAATGGGCACGAGGTGTCACCCAGCGCGGCATCAAGGTCATTGGTCTAGTCGAGTTGCTCGGCGGCATCGGTCTCGTTCTCCCGGCACTAACCGGGATCATGCCCTGGCTCACCACCCTTGCTGCGATCGGCCTCGCTGTGACCATGGTGTTCGCGATCTACACCCACATTCGGCTTCGAGAGGTCTCGCAGGCGCTTCCCGCCGCGGTGCTACTCCTTCTCCTCGTGGTCACGATCGTGGGGCTTCTCTCCAGGTCATGACCTAGGTCCTATCCACGAAGGCCCTGATCCCCTGCCACACCGAACTTCGCCCGCCCATGATGGTCATATGGCCATACCCGAAGTCACCCTCGGCGAGGTGATGTCGGCACCGGTACTCACCATCGAGGTTGGCGAATCCCTCTGGGACGCCTGGCAGATGCTCCTCGTGTCGGGCCTGCGCCACATCGCCGTGATCGACGCCGACGGAGCATTCGTCGGGATCCTCAGCGATCGAATGATCCTCGCGAACGCGCCGCTGAACACTGATTCACTCAGTGCTCGAACAGTTGGCGAGCTCTTGAGCACGATCCTCTCCGTGCGCTTAACTCCCGAAGCCTCGCCAATCGAGGCAGCCCGACTGATGTCGGAGCGATCGCTCGAAGCGATCGCGGTACTCGACTCCCGACACAAGCTGGTGGGCGTCGTGACCGAGACTGATCTCGTGCGCTGGCTGCTCGCCGCCTGAACCACCGCAGACTCCCCACATCGATGCCCCTAGGCTTTCCGTATGGCCAGTGCTGACCGACTCGTATGGATCGACTGTGAGATGACCGGGCTCGATCCGAAGTTCGACGAGATCGTCGAGATCGCCTGCATCGTCACCGATGCCGAGCTCAATGAACTCGACGAGGGCATCACGCTCGTCGTGAAGCCCGGTGAGGAGTCATTCGCGGGCATGGACGACTTCGTCGTGAACATGCACACGGTCTCCGGGCTTATTGAGGAGATCCCGCTTGGCATTGCGTTGGCCGACGCCGAGCAGCAGGTACTTGACTATGTGAAGGCTCACGTGCCCGAGGCACGCAAGGCGCCTCTCGCCGGCTCGAGCGTCTACGTCGACCGTGGCTTCCTGGCCAACTACATGCCCGATCTCGATGCGCATCTGCACTACCGCCTCGTCGATGTGTCCAGCATCAAGGAACTCACTCGCCGCTGGTATCCGCGGGTGTACTTCGCTTCGCCTGAAAAGAAGGGGAACCATCGGGCACTGGGCGATATTCGCGATTCGATCAGCGAGCTGCGCTTCTACCGAGATGCCGTGTTTGTGGCTCAGCCCGGACCCGACACAGATGCCGCTCGCGCCCTGGGCGCCGAGCACGGTTCCTGAGGCCCGGAAATCCCACCGCTCGCCCTCCTGTAGTCTTCGGGGGCTTCATGGTGACCGTAGTTCAGCGGTAGAGCGTCGCGTTGTGGTCGCGAATGTCGCGGGTTCGAATCCCGTCGGTCACCCCAGCTCCTCGGCCCTCGTGCTCCTGCACGGGGGCCGAGTCTTTGCTGCAAAGCCCTTGCAGGTGACATTCGCCTCCCTGGACGTACGTGAAATCGCCTATAGAGTCGACTCATGCGTATCGCCAATGACATCACCGAACTGGTCGGCAACACCCCCCTCGTCCGCATCCGGAAGGTCACCGACGGTGCTGGCGCCGAGGTCCTGGCAAAGCTCGAGTTCTTCAATCCGGGCAATAGCGTCAAGGACCGCATCGGCGTCGCGATGATCGATGCCGCACAGGAAGCCGGCCTGATTGGCCCCGACACGATCGTCGTGGAGCCGACCAGCGGCAACACCGGTATTGCGCTCGCCATGGTCTGCGCCGCCCGCGGCATCAAGATCGTGCTGACAATGCCCGAGACCATGAGCATCGAGCGTCGCATGCTGCTGCGCGGCTACGGCGCCGAGCTGATCTTGACTCCCGGTCCTGAGGGCATGGGTGGCGCGATCGCGCGAGCAACCGAACTCGCAGCAAGCGATCCGAAGTACTTCATGCCGCAGCAATTCAACAATCTCGCGAACCCGGCAATCCATCGCAAGACCACGGCCCAGGAGATCTGGAACGACACCGACGGCACCGTCGACATCGTCGTTGCCGGCGTGGGCACCGGCGGCACCATCACCGGTGTCGGCCAGGCGCTCAAGGAGCTCAAGCCCTCTATCCAGATCGTCGCTGTCGAGCCTGACGCCTCGCCGGTGCTCTCCGGTGGCGCCAAGGGGCCGCACCCCCTCCAGGGCATCGGTGCAGGCTTCGTCCCTGCAGTCCTCGACACCCATGTGTACGACGAGGTCATCCGAGTCGTCGCTGACGATGCGATGGCTACGGCCCGCCGCGCGGCGACCGAGGAAGGCCTACTGATCGGCATCTCGTCCGGTGCAGCGCTCTGGGCAGCACGCGAGGTCGCCCAGCGCCCCGAGAACGCCGGCAAGACCATCGTCGTGATCATTCCGAGCTTCGGCGAGCGCTATCTCTCCACCGCGCTCTTCGCCGGCCTCGGCGACTAGTCACCGATATACGGAGACACTCATGGGTCGCATCGGCGATGAGCTTGCCTCGATCGTCGAACGCGATCCGGCAGCACGTAATCGCATTGAGGTAGCACTTCTCTACCCGGGCATTCATGCCGTATGGGGCCATCGTTTCAGCAGTTGGCTGTGGCGCCATCACATGAAGTTCCTCGGACGTGCCGTCTCGCAGTTCACTCGGTTCTTGACGCAGATCGAGATCCACCCCGGCGCCACCTTGGGCGCACGCCTGTTCATCGATCATGGATCCGGCGTTGTTATCGGCGAGACCACCGTGATCGGTGACGATGTCACGATCTATCACGGAGCAACTTTGGGTGGTAACACCCTGGATCCCGGCAAGCGTCACCCCACAATCGGTGATCGCATCGTGGTCGGAAGTGGCGCGAAGGTGCTCGGCGATATCTACGTCGGCTCCGACAGTCGCATCGGCGCAAACGCAGTGCTGCTGCGCTCAGTTGCGGATCATTCAGTCGTGGTCGGCGTTCCGGGTCAGGTCATTGCCGATTCACGCGGGCGAATTCGTCCGACAGGCGAGGATGCCGATCTTCCGGATCCCGTCGGCACGAGCGTGAAGTCACTGCTGCGACGCGTGGAGGAACTCGAGATGCAGGTGACAGGTCACCTCACGACGTCGAACTCCTACATCAGCACCGATGGCGTGTGGCAGACCGAGGACGACTTCTCGATCTGAGCGAGCTACTTGCGGATATCGCGCGAGTAGCAGTCGGCTTCGATCTCGACGAGCATCGCCGGGTCAACGAAGGCGACACCGGACAAAATCGTGAGAGCCGGACGGATCTCGCCGAAGATCTCGCCATGGGCACGTGCGACATCGTCCATCGCTTCGGCGCTCGACACATAGCAGCGAGTGCGCACCACATCAGCGAGGGTGACGCCAACCTGGGCAATGGCCTTCTCGATCACGCCGAGAGCAGTCAGGGTCTGGTTGTAGGCATCGCCCGGATGCTGCACCACTCCGTCGATCGTTGCCGTCGTGCCGGAGACATGTACGTAATCGCCTGCCACCACTCCACGGGAGTAGCCGATCTTGCTCTCCCACGGACTGCCACTTGAAATCAGCTTGTCTGCACCCATGCGGAAAACCTACAGTGCACGCTCTTCGGCGATGGAGTTACCTCCATCAACCACGATCGATTGACCCGTGATGTACGAAGCACCGGGTGAAGCCAGCCAGGCGACAGCTGACGCGACTTCTTCGGGCCGTGCCGGGCGCCCCATGGGCACCGTGAATCCCTGTTCGTATTCGGGCCCCGTCAACGCTTCGGTGTGAATCCAGCCCGGTGCAACGGCGTTGCACGTGATGCCATTGAGCGCTTCATCCAGAGCCAGGCCCTTCATCAGCCCGTTCATACCGCCCTTGCCTGCCGCATAGGCGACGAGATTGCGCATGGCCATATGTGGACCCGTGATGCTCGAGATCATGATGATGCGGCCGCTTCCGGATGCTCGCAGGTGAGGGAGCGCGGCTTTCGTGGCCAGGAATGCAGTGTCGAGATTGCGAGCGATGGCTCCCTGCCAACCCTCAAAACTGATCTCGGCAACGCCGCCCATCTCCGCAACAGCCGGGTTGTCATGGCTGGTCATGCCTGCGTTGTTCACGAGCACATCGATGCCGCCGAGTTCGTCGGCCGCCATGTCGAAGACTTCTGCTGTCGCCAGCGGATCAGTGAGATCGCAGCGCGCAGCAATCGCGTCGAAACCCATGTCGTTGAGCTCGTTGGCGCGATCGAGCACTCGTTCGCTCAGTCCAAGCAGCGCGACGGAGGCACCCAGCTCCGCCAGAACCCGGGCCGACTCAAATCCGATCCCGATCGCACTGCCCGCACCTGTCACGACTACGCGACGCCCACTGAAATCCCACATGCCAGACTCTCTCCATGAGTACGACGTCCGAGAGCGAGGCCATTGCCATCGCTCACGCCCAGGCTATGGCACGGGAAGACGACGGGTACTTCGATCCGCGTACTGGCTTATTCGTGATGACCGAGGCTTACCACCTGCACCGTGGCGCCTGCTGCGGCAATCGGTGCCGGCACTGCCCCTTCGACTACGAAGCCTGCGACTGACTCACCCGACTAGGTGACCTGCTGGCAGCGGCGCTCCAGCTTCGCGCTTCCAAGTCGGCCGCACACGTCACTCGCCGACACCTGACCCTTGTGGTGCACCGACCAGTACGAACCCATGCCCGCGAGACAGGAGTCCAGGAGTTCTCCTGCAGCGGCACACACACGTGCGCCGATCGTCGGATCATTCGGGTGGTACTTGATGGTACGACTGCCCACACCCTTGGCGCACAACTGCTGCCCGAAGGTCGACGGTGCGTCAGAGCACCACTGCATCGCACCGGCGAAATCATCGGGACGATCGGAAAGCCAGAGTGTGGGCGTGTAGAACCAGCAGGAACCGGCGTAGGGCATGCGGATGGCCGCGCACATAGCACTGGCGGTGTCGACAGTCTCCGCACTTGCACCCTTATCGGCGGCATGACCGCCGGCCACGTCAGCACTGAACAACTGCATGAACACGCCCTCGCCGCAGCGCACCGAGAGGATTTTGTTTGGTGCGAGATCGCACAAGCCCAGTGATTTCGCGACGTCGAGACCGGTTGCGAACATCACTCCATGACCAACGCCGTGGTAGCACGAGCCGTCCTGCTTCGGAGCGCAGATCTTCAATAAGTCACGCCCCGGATCCTTCGAAGTCGCGAGCGCATCCTCAATCACGCCGTGGGTGAAGCCTCCCCCGCACACGTCATTGCGCACCGTTAGGGCCTTGCCCGGCTTTCCACCGGCGAGCTCCAACGCCTGATGCCCGAGGTCGTGAGCAATTGCATGGCAGACCCCACCCAACTTCTCATCCGCACGCGAACGTGTGTCGAGTTCCTCGAGGGCCGCCGCAGAGCCCTGGTCGCGTTGAACCGCGAGCAATTCGTCCCTGACATCCGTGTAGAGGTCATGGACCTCGGCAAGAGGAGTGGAGGCGGGGGTGGCCATCACCATGGAGGACTCGTGACTGGCCGTAGGCGCTGCGCTCTCCAAGGCCGAAACTTCGGGGGTGTGCTCTTGGCTTCTTGAGCCGGTCAGCACAAACGTGAGGGCACCCGCGATGAGCACGACCACGACTGCCGCAGCAATAGCAGTCCTGCGCATGAGAGCCATCGTAGAAGCGGTCGCGTACGGTGGGCGCATGCCTCGCAGGATTCCGATCGCCGTGGCCGCCTGCCTTGTCCTGGCCGCGTTTGGCACCGCCATTCCGGCGCAGGCCGCCGGTGGACCGGTCGCCAAGGGCAGCTGGGCGATGGCTCCGCAGAGCAAAGATGCGAATGGCGACGGCTTCATCGACGGTGACGGCGGGGTACCGGCTCGCGGCGCTCTCAGTCTCAGCCCGTCGACGACGATCATCGGTGCCGGAAATCACGTCGCTCAGCCGAATGAGCGGCTCATCAACGGCTCACTCTCCTGGTACCTGGGAAATACCTTCACGGTCACGCTCGATGCGTGTGGATCGAAGGGTGACTCATACATCTGGACCGTTGCAGGTGCGACGACTGTGCGAACTCCCTCGAAGCCCATCAAGAAGTGCACATCGAACATCTCACTTCCTGAGGGCACATACACCTTCGATCTCGCTGTGAAGTCGGGCCGATCGACCTCTCACCGCATCCTGCGCGGCAGCGTGCGAAATTACGTGCTCGTCTCCATGGGTGATTCCTACGCTTCCGGCGAGGGCAACCCGCGCAATATCGACGCCTACCTCCAACAGGCCGGGCTCTTCACCGCCTTCACTCCCTACTGGGACGACACCTCGTGCGCCCGCAGCACGCATAGTGCGCCGGCTCGTGCGGCGCTCGCGCTCGAGAAGTCCTCACCGCATTCCAGCGTCACGTTAATTGACGTCAGTTGCAGCGGCGCGACCATCGGTGCCGGCATCCTGGGTCCGCAGACCCGCGCCGGTCGGTCGACAAGCCAGGTCGAGCAAGTGCGTGCCATTGCGGCGGGTCATCGCATTGATGCCATCACCCTTTCAGTCGGCGGTAATGACATCGGCTTCGGCGCGATCCTTCAGGCCTGCGCCACGCAGGCCGACTGCCCGATCAAGCCTTCATCGACTCCCCCTCTGAAGGGTTACCCGACCACCCAGGCCGGCGCCCAGGCGAACCTGGCGACCTTGCCCGCGAAGTACGCCGCAGTGAATGCTGCACTCGCCAGCCTCGCGCCGGGCACTCCGATCTTCCCGACGATGTATCCCGACATCACCCGAGCCGCAGATGGTTCAGCCTGCAGTTACCTGACCATGGGTCCGTCCGACTTCGCCTGGGCACGAGCCACCTTGCTCGTCCCTGACCCGCAGTCGCCGTATTCCTACGTGACGACCGCGGGGACCGCCGTTCCCATGGCGTTGACCTCAGGCACCCTCAACAGCCAGATCGCTGCCACTCACGGGTCCCTGGGCTGGTCAGACATCTCGGGCACCTGGGGCGCCAGCGGAAATTCCTCCGTCGGCCACGGTGTCTGCGCCGGCAATCAGGCCTGGACCTTTGGCCTGATCAGCCTCGGCCCGCTCGCTGCAGCGGCTTTTCATCCCAATCCCAAGGGCCTCGACGTGATGGGCGAGGCCATCGCGACCGCCCTCGGAGCGGCCATCCACTAGCCCAGCGGGAGGCCCGTCTGGTGGCCTCATTTACGGTGGTAGTGTTCTCACTTGCACGGCAAGCACCGCTAGCTCAATTGGCAGAGCAGCTGACTCTTAATCAGCGGGTTCACAGTTCAAGTCTGTGGCGGTGTACGCAGACAAACCGCTCCTTCGGGGGCGGTTTCGTCGTTTCCCGTCCGGGTTTGCCTGGTCACGATTCTGACCGATGCGACGTTTTCACCTCGCCCGTGACATGGTGAATAGTTCACGGCGCACATCGGGTCACCCCGCCTAATTTCGTGAGATGAATTCCGCAGTGTCGAGGTTCGAGACTGCTTCCACGTTTGGAGGCACCGCATCATGCGCCGTCGCACACCGGGAATCTTGGTCGCCTTGACCCTGAGCGTTCTGGTACTTCCCACTACTAGCGCCCTGGCTGACGACACCGCCGTGCAGACGGATGCCGCACGTCAACCCGCCACGGTAAGTGTTCCTATCCGCACGATAGACACGCCCGAGCGCACTGGTCTCGATGGCATCATCACCATCCAGGTTGGTCAGGCCGCACCGATCTCCGTGATCGCCGACACCGGAAGCGTGGGACTCTTCCTCTTCGAGAAGCCCACGTCCGCCCACTCCACAGGAATACATGCCACCGCGCATCTCCAAGGGCACTCGCTACCCGGAGTCCTCTTCACCTCGCCGGTCACCATCGGTGGCGTCACCACCACCAACCCCGTTGCAATGCAGTACATCAATTCCACCAGTTCCTACGTACACAAGTGGAAGAGCCGAGGCGTAACGGGGGTTCTCGGCATCGGTGTGACTGATGGCGGTCGTATGACGAACATTCTCAAGTCGATGCCCGGCAGCCTCGGACTCCACTGGAGTGTGCACCTTGCCCGGCAGTCAACGCCCGAATCATCCCGTCAGGGCTCACTCGTTCTCGGTGCAGAGCCACCCGCCCACGTGACGATGAGCTTCCCGCTTCCCTACTTCGGTGTCGACGTCAATGGTGCGCGAAATTGGAATGATCACGCCGCACCTGGCTGCTGGACATTCACCTCAGTAAGAGAGCAGTGCGTACCCACCTGGTTCGATTCGGGTGGCACCATCATGCGCCTCGTGGGACGCAACTTCCGTAACGTTCCGAGAGCCGACTCGTCTACAAGCAGCTCTCACTTGGTCAAGCCCGGAACTAGGGTTCGCTTCGCGGAATCCTCCAGTGCCTTCTACGGCCAAGACTTCACGGCCGGACGAGACGGGTCTCGAAATCTCGTTCGGGTCATGCTGGGAGCCGGCTCGCCAGCGGTCAACACTGGAAACGCACCGTTCTTCGACTTCACGATCACTTACGACCAAGTTGTCGGCACCATTTCGCTCAGCAGCCCGAAGGGGAACTAATTCCATGACCGAGAACACCGAGTCCCTTTCATCTAGTGGTGGCCTGAGCCGCCGGCGACTCCTCCAGAGTGCTGGCATGGCCACGGCTGCTGTGGCAGGTCTCGCCGCTGTGAGTGGCGCATCGGCCCAAGCAGCACCGTTGCCGAAGTTCACGCCGCGCGGTCGTCTGCGCAAGCGTCCCAACTTCTTGATCATCATGGTTGACGAGCAGCGCGCGGCCCCGTTCTACGAGAGCCCCGAACTACAGGCCTGGCGCCTGTCCAACCTGCCTGCGCAGAACTTCCTGCGTCGCAATGCGGTCGAGTTCACTCACCACCACATCATGTCGACGGCATGCCAGCCCAGCCGCGCCTCGATCTACACCGGTCAGTACCCGTCTTTGCATGGCATCGCGCAGACATCAGGCGCCGCGAAGACGGCAATTGAACAGGATCTCTATTGGCTCGATCCGACCACCGTGCCGACCATGGGCAACTGGTTCCGGGCAGCCGGCTACGACACCTACTGGAAGGGCAAGTGGCATATCTCCGATGCCGACCTCTACCAGCCGGGTTCATACAACCCGCTTCCCTCGTATAACGATCTCGGCGGCCGGAACTCGTACCTCGAAGATGTCTATCTGGAAGCCGAGCGTCTCGACAAGTACGGATTCACTGGCTTCATCGGCCCGGAGCCCCACGGCAGCAACCCGCTCAATTCCGGTTCTTCCGGCCCCGGTGGGCGCGGCCGCGATGAGGTGTTTGCTGATCTCAACGTGGAACAACTCCAGAAGCTGCGCCGAAGCAATAAGCCCTGGCTTCTCGTTGCCTCATTCGTCAACCCCCACGACATTTCGCTTTGGGGAACGCTCACTCTTGCGGGTGCAGCGAGCGGAGCTCAGGGTTCCTTCACCCTCGCCGAGCAACTAGTCGGCTCGAATGTGCCCCACAACCTCTTCGGCCCCGCTTACACCGCATCCACGAATGAGGACTTGAGCACCAAGCCGACAGCTCAAGCGAGTTTCGTCGCGCAATACCCCGAGGCCTTCCAGCCTCTGGATAACGGTGACGACTACCACCGCTTCTATTACCAGTTGCAGAAGAACGTCGACGAACAGATCGGACGCGTTGTCGACACCTTGACGGCAGATCGCGAGCAGTACCGCGACACGGTTGTCATCTATCTCTCCGATCACGGAGAAATGCTCGGTGCGCATGGCGGCATGTTCCAGAAGTGGCATTCCGGCTACGACGAGATGCTTCGGGTGCCGTTCATGTTCCATAATCCTGAGCTATTTCCGCGCTATGAAACGAGCGACGCACTCACCAGTCATGCTGATCTCATCCCGACAATGCTCGGCTTAGCCGGACTCGACGAACTTTCACTGGCGAGAGAGCTTCACAAGACTCACACTCAGGTACGCAGACTCGTCGGCCAGGATCTCTCCGGATATCTCCTCGGTGAGTCCGACGACTCATCTCTCGCAAAATCGGTCTACTTCATGACCGACGACCAGCCGTTCAAGGGTGCTAACGCGGTTTCCTTCACTGGCATGCCCTACGCCCCCGTCCAGCAACCGAACTGTGTTGAGACAGTCGTGGCGTACCTGCCCACCGGGCCTGCTGGCGCCAAGGAGCGCTGGAAGTACTCGCGCTACTGGGATAACCCGCAGTATTGGACCTACCCGAATAATCAGGACGTCATGACGACTGTCCTGGGAGTCGTGAATCAGCCAGGAACGAAGGTCGCGACCACCGTGGTCAAGCAGCAGAACCCCACCACTGGGCAGATTGCCCCGCCGCCAGACCAGTTCGAGCTGTACAACGCCACAACGGATCCAGCCGAGCTCACCAATCTTTACGCCAATGCGGCCTACGCGACGACTCAGGGGATCCTGGCCTCGCTGCTTTCCGCTCAGCGCACGGCAAAGCGCCTCACTCCGACGATTCAGCCCTGGGCCGACGGATCAATGCAGCAGTTCCCGTTCACGCCGAACTAAGACTCGTCGCGAGCACCGAAGGCCATACCTGCGGGGTGGCCCTCGGTGGGTTCGGGGTGGATATGCTTCCCCTGTGACCCGTTCGCCTCGCTTTAGCGGCAGCACGCGCGTGATGCGCGGCGCTGCCCTGGGGGTCGCCGCGGTGCTCATCACGATCCTGGGCCACTCCGCCGGCCATGGTGAGCTTCCTGAGCCGGGCTTAATCCTGCTGCTCCTGCCCCTGGCTGTGGCCCTGGGTGCCCTGGTCGCCCAAAAGCGTCGCTCGGGTGCGTGGGTTCTGGGCTTCGTCCTAGCTCTGCAAGTGCTCTTCCATCTACTTCTCACCATTGCCGCAGGTCACGGCCATCACGGCTCATTCCTGCCTGATGCCCCGATGCTCGTCAGTCACTTGATCGCGGCCGCTGCAGTGGCGGTTGTGCTCACTCATGGTGATGCGCTGATCCATCGCTGGATCGCCTTCTGGCAAGCACTCGCCTTCGAGCTCAGCTGGAAGCCTGCACCACTGGCTATCACCGGTACACCTGTCTACATCGAGCCGACTCTCGCCCCGTCCACGGCTCTTTCGCATGTCATCGCCCGACGAGGACCACCTACCTCCTGATGTCACCAGTTGCCGCGCATCGCGCCGGCGACCATTTTCCGCGTGCTCCGCACGCACTCACATTCAGACATCCAAGGAGTAATTCAATGAACGTTCGTATTTCCCGTGCCCAGGCACTTCTTGCCGCCGGCACAATCACTGCCACGTCCGTGATCGCCATCGTCGGCGCATCCTCGGCGAGTGCCCACATGGGCATCGAGCTTCGTGGTTCAACCCCCACCGCGGGCAGCAGCAGCACTCTCATGTTCCGTCCGGGCCACGGCTGCGATGGCGATGCCACCAATGCCCTGAGCGTCGAGATTCCTGCAGGCGTGACCGGCGCCAAGGTCCAGCAGAAAGCCGGCTGGGAAATCAGCACCAGCAACAACGGCAATACCATCACCTGGTCGGGCGGCTCACTCCCAGATGACCAGTTCGACGAGTTCGGCCTGCGCGTGACCTGGCCGAAGGCCGCAGCCGGTTCGCCGGCGCAGAAGTACTACTTCAAGGCCGTGCAGACCTGCAATGCCGAACTCAAGATCGCAACCAAGGACGCCAACGCGATCATCACCGGCTTCCTGCCCTCGTTTGCCGGCCAGAAGGCAGCACTCTTCGTCGGTGACACGCAGTTGACCGCCCATGACGTCACCATAGGTGCGGATGGCAAGTTCAGCGTTTCTACAAAGGCTGCCAAGGTGCCAACTGACGCCGGGGTCTTCGCCAAAATCAACGGCCGCCTCGTCGGTACCTCGAAGGCAGGCGTTGATGCCTGGATCGAATTGCCGGTAGCGGGTTCGACAGCGGCGCTTGCCAGCCCGGCACCCGTGGTCACCGTTGTCGCACCGGCGGCAGCGAACTAATGCGCAAAGCCCTCGTGGCTGCAGTGCTGGGCTCACTTCTCCTGCTGGTGAGCCCAGCACCTGCGTACGCCCATGCCGATTTGGTTCGCAGCACTCCCTCGAATGGAAGCGTGGTGGCGAAGGCGCCATCATCCATTCGCTTCACGTTCAGCGAGGCGGTCACGCTGGATGACTCCAGCATCTTGGACTCGGCTGGTGTAGTCGAACCCTCACGTGGTGCCATCAACGGAGCGGTGCTGACACTGACTCCTGCGTCCGCACTGCGCTCGGGCATTTCCACCGCGACGTTCACTGTCACTTCCGATGACGGACATCAGATCGATGGCGCCATCTCCTTCGTCATCGGCAAGCCAAGTACTGCTGGCACACCACAATCGGTCGTGACGAGCCCGTCGGTCGCGACTCGTCTCAGCGGATCTCATCCCGGCGTCTTGACCGCGACATTCGCGAACAAGGCAACCTCCGGTGAAGTGGTCTGGACGTCACCGAGCATGACCGGATCACTGACGTGGCCTGTTCATGCCAAGGGGAAGTCCTCCCAAGCAACCGGCGTTTTGCCGTTCGCTGGTGCCTGGACGATGAAAGCCACGCTTATCAACGCCAAGGGCGCTCTCGTCATCACGAGCGGCACTGCGACACTTACCCCATGATCGTCAGTCGAATCGGAGAAGTCATGTCCTCACGCACCATCAAGCGCGGCCTGGCGATCCTGGCCATATCGACCACAGTGTGGGCATTCAGCGCCACGTCTGCGTCAGCGCATTCCAAGCTTGAGTCCTCGAACCCTGTCGATGGCTCCGTCGTAACCGAGGCACCCGCCTCGATCAGCTTCACCTTCGACGAGGACCTTCTCGCTGATGCTGACTCGATTTCGCTTAATGCGGCTGACGGAACGAATGTTGCTAACGCGAAGGTTCAGCCCGCCGGCAAGACTGTCGAACTCCCCTGGCCCGCCGATCTTCCAGCGGGCAACTACCAAGCGGCCTACCGCGTTGTGTCGGCTGACGGACACCCGGTGACCGGCGCGATCAGCTTTGCCTACGCGCCGGCAGGCGTCACGGCAAGCGTTGCAGCCTCAGCTCAACCAAGTGCTTCAGTTATCGCGATCTCGAACACGACAGAGCCCGAGTCCACGGGCGGTAACCCGTGGCTCGGGCTCGGCATCGGAGTCCTGATCGGACTCGTGCTGGTCGTGCTGTTCGCCGCTATGCGGCGCAAGCGTGCGTAAGGACTAGCCCTTGAGCGAGGTCAGCACGCAATCAGCGGTGCTGGCCTCGATCTTGAAGCCACCCTCTTCGGGCATGAAGGCGGTGACGACACCGTCTTCGATGACCATGGCATAACGCTGCGAGCGAATGCCGAGGCCGGCGCCGCTGGCGTCAACCTCCATGCCGATCGCCTTGGCGAAGTCAGCGGCCGGATCAGCGACCATCAGGATCGAGTCGCCGACGCCCTGCACGGTGCCCCAGGCATCCATCACGAAGGCGTCATTGACACCCATGCACACGATCGAGTCGACACCGGCGGCAGAGATGTCGGCGGCCTGGGCGACGAAGCCGGGGAGATGCTGCTTGTGGCAGCCGGGGGTGAAGGCTCCGGGAACGGCGAACAGAACGACGCGACCGGTGCCGAGAACCTCAGTGCTCGGGATAACGGCCTGGGCACCTTCGCGGATGACTCGGACGTCAACCTCGGGAATGCGATCGCCAACTGCGATGGTCATGAGTACTCCAAATATTGGGGGGTGAGAGCCACGACTTTATCGACCCTCCCCCCAGTCCGCATCAGCGGCTCAGCGGCTGCCCTCGATTGAACCTGGCTTGTCGCCAATGGCCACGGGAACGCCGACCAGAGAGCCATATTCAGTCCAGGATCCGTCGTAATTGCGAACATCTTCCCAGCCGAGCAGCTCATGAAGAACGAACCAGGTGTAGGCGGAGCGCTCACCAATACGGCAGTAGGCGACGGTCACTCGCTCGGGTGTGATTCCCGCCTCCGCATAGATGCGCTCGAGCTCGTCATTGTCCTTAAAGGTGCCATCGTTATTCGCTGACAAGTTCCACGGAACATTGATCGCCGTCGGGATATGACCGGGACGGTACGACTGCTCCTGCGGCAAGTGAGACGGCGCAAGCATGGCACCGGAGTACTCATCAGGTGAGCGCACGTCGATCAGTTGCAGGCTGCCGAGACCGGCGATGATCTCGTCGCGGCGCGCACGGTGACTGGAGTCTTCAGTGGGTACCGGGTAGTCGGTGCGCTCGCGCAGAGGCGCATCCTTGACCAACTCACGGCCATCGAGCTCCCACTTCTTGCGTCCGCCATCGAGCAACTTCACATCGCGGTGGCCGTACATGGTGAAGTACCAGAGCGAGTAGGCAGCGAACCAGTTGTTATTCGCTGCGTACAGAACAACCGTGGATTCGGGCTTCACGCCAAGGGTCGACATGAGCTCGGCGAACTGAACGGGGCTGATGACGTCACGGCGCACAGGATCTTGAAGATCGCGACGCCAGTCGAGGCTCACAGCACCCTTGATGTGACCTTCGAAATACATGCTGATGTCTTCATCTGCCTCGATGAGGACGACATTGGGATCGTCGAGATGCTCAGCAACCCAGGCAGTGCTGACGAGTACGTCAGAGCGCGCCATGAATCAGCCTCCGGCGACTGCGGGAATAATCGAAATGCTCGCGCCATCGGCGATCGGCGTGGCCAGACCCTCGAGGAAGCGGACATCGTCGTCATTCACGTACACGTTGACGAAGCGGCGAAGTGCACCGTTGTCGTCGAGCACGCGCGCCGCGATGCCGGCGTACTGCGCATCAAGGCTGTCAAGAACGTCCTGCAAGGTTGCGCCATCGGCAGTGACCTCAGCGGCGCCACCGGTGTAGGTGCGAAGGATTGTGGGGATACGGACTGATGCACTCATGACACGACCTTCGAGTATTCGGCCTCAAACTCGTCGTACGACGGGCTGATGACCATGGTGGGCTTGGAAGTTGCCTCAACAGCATCGAGGGTCTTCAGACCATCGCCGGTGTTGAGAAGTACGGTCTCCGCGGACGGATCTATACGACCCTCGCGCAGAAGCTTTCGGTAGGTCGCGACCACGACGCCACCAGCGGTCTCGGCGAAGATGCCCTCGGTGCGCGCGAGCAGCTTGATGCCCTCGACGACCTCTTCGTCAGTGACGTCACCGATCGCACCATTGGTGCGGCGCACGACATCGAGTGCGTACGGGCCGTCAGCCGGGTTTCCGATCGCCAGTGACTTCGCGATGGTGTCGGGCTTCACGGGGCGAATGACGTCCTGGCCGGAGTTGAAAGCCTGCGAGACGGGCGAGCACCCGGTGGCCTGCGCTCCGTAGATTGCGTAGGGGTGATCGGCGACCAAGCCGAGATCGATGAACTCACGGAAGGCCTTGTCGACCTTGGTAAGCAGGGAGCCGGAGGCCACCGGCGATACGACAGCGTCGGGAAGACGCCAGCCGAGCTGCTCGGCAACCTCGTAGCCGACGGTCTTGCTGCCCTCGGCGTAGTACGGGCGAAGGTTGACGTTGACGAATCCCCAGTCGCGCGAGGCAGCAACCTCAGTGCACAGGCGATTGACGTCGTCGTAGTTTCCGTCAATCGCGACGAGGGTTCCGCCATAGACCGCCGTGGTGACGATCTTGCCCGCTTCGAGATTCGACGGAACGAAGACGACCGACTTCAGGCCGGCCCGGGCACCGGCGGCAGCGACGGCGTTGGCGAGGTTGCCGGTCGAGGCGCAGGCGATGGTCTCGAAGCCGAGTCGGCGACCGTTCTCCAGCGCGACAGCAACCACGCGATCCTTGAACGAGTGGGTCGGGTTGCCCGAGTCGTCCTTGATCCACAGTGACTTCACGCCGAGTTCGCGTGCCAGGTTGTCGGCGCGCACCAGCTTGGTGAATCCGGCCTGCAGCCCAGGGCGCGCATCAGCGCCGGGCACTACCGGCAGCAGCGCCTCGTAACGCCACATGGAGTTCGGGCCGCTCTCGATCTGCTCGCGAGTGACATTGCCGAGCTCATAGGCCACCTCGAGGGGACCGAAGCACTCGTAACAGGCATAGCTCGCATCGAGCGGGTAACGGGTTCCGCATTCGCGGCACTTGAGCGCGACAGCGGAGCCGATGGCAGGTGATGCAGTGACAGTCATGACGAGGCCTCTCTCTTTGCTCATCTGTCCTGGTTGTCAGGTCGGAGTTGGCACCGAAATCCAGCGGCCTCGGAGATGGAATCTCGTCGAATAATGCTGGGTAGGTTGCCGGGGCTTCATTGGGCCGTTTCCCTCTGCCCCTCTTGATGAGGTATTCAGTTGTGGGTAAAACATAACGTGCGGCTCCCCGCCGCATCAAATCGCCCCCGCGTTAGCGGCGACGCAGCAGCTTGATTGCCACGATGCCGACCACGATGCCGCCGACAATCGCTACGCGCTTGACGTTCACGCCGCCTTCAGCGGTGGTGAAGAAACCGGTGACTGCTTGCTTGCCGCGCTCGGCAATCGCCGCCGGCGCCGCCTGAGCCTTGAGTTCGGCAATGCTGGCCGCGAGCTCCTCGCGGGCAGCGGCGAGCTCGGCTTGGAGGTCGACAAGGCTGGGATCAGTCACGGCCTCAGCCTACGGCACGAGGAAGACCCCTCGATTCTGCGGGATTCGGGCTTATTGCATATGCTTTGCAAGTAGTCCAGACCTCACTTAGGATCCCCGCGTGCGCCTTCGCCCTGCCCTCACGGCTTTCGCCGCGCTTCCGTTGATCCTGGGCGCCTGCGCCTCCTCGGGTTCCTCAGATGCCAGTGCATCCGGCCTCCTCGTGGCCACCACGGTCTCCCCCATCACCTCAATCGCCGCCGCTATTGCCGGCGACAAGGTGCGAGTCGAGGGCATCGTCCCCGAGGGCACCAACAGTCACACCTTCGAACCCGAGCCTTCGGTAGCCAAGCTGCTCAGTGACGCCGACATCGTGTTCATCAACGGACTCAAGCTTGAAGACCCCACCGCCGAGCTCGCGAAAGCGAATATGAAGTCTGGCGCCGATCTCGTCGAGATCGGCACGACCGTGATTCCTGAATCCGATTACATCTATGACTTCTCCTTCCCCAAGGAAGAAGGCAAGCCGAACCCCCATCTGTGGACTGACCCGCTGTACGCGATCAAGTACGCCGCGGTCATCCGCGACGAACTCTCGAAGAAGGATCCAACCAACGCTGCCTACTTTGCGGCGAACTTCGACGCCTTTGCCGCTCAGGCAACCGCGCTCGCGAATGCACTGCGCGCCGATCAGGCCACCGTGCCTAATGGCGCACTGAAACTGCTCACGTACCACGATGCCTACGCCTACTTCGCGAAGGACTTTGGCTGGCAGATCATCGGCGCATTGCAGCCGAAGAACTTCGAGGATCCCAGCCCATCAGAGGTTGCTGCACTCATCGATCAGGTCAAGGCGCAGCAGGTGCCGGTGATCTTTGGTTCCGAAGTCTTCCCGTCGAAGGTGCTCGAGGAAATCGGCAGCGCAACGGGCGCGAAGTATGAGGATTCGCTCCGCGATGATGATCTGCCCGGCGCACCTGGCGAGGCAGACCATTCCTGGCTTGGCCTGATGAAGTACGACTACACCACCATGATCAGGGCACTCGGCGGAACCACCACGAATCTCGATGCCGTTGACATCACTCCCAAGGTCAAGGACTCGGCGGTGTACCCGCAATGACCGGAACCGGTGTTGGTGAAATTCTCGTTCGCCTCGATCACGTGTCAGCTCGCTACGACAAGCAGATCGTCCTCGATCACGTCGACTTTCACGTGCATGAGGATCAGTTCACCGGCATCGTCGGTCCTTCCGGCGCAGGCAAGACCACACTGCTGCGCTTGCTGCTCGGCACACTGAAGCCGGTCGCGGGCACCTTGACGACCGAGCCTGATCTGCGTGTCGCTTACGTGCCCCAGCTCGAGACTGTCGACTGGAACTTCCCCATCACCGTCTTCGAATGCGTCCTGATGTCACGTACGCAGGGCCGCAGACTTCCCTGGGCAAGCACCACCGAGCGCGCCCGCGTCATGAGCGTCCTCGATCGCCTCGGCATCGCCGACCTGTCGCAGCGTCACATTCGCGAGCTCTCCGGCGGCCAGCAGCAGCGCATGTTCTTAGCTCGCGCACTCTTGCGCGAGCCGCAACTTCTACTGCTCGACGAGCCGACGAGCGGTGTCGACGTGTCCACCCGCCACGACATCCTTCATCTTCTCGGTGATCTTCACGAGGATGGCGTGGCTATCGTGCTGACGACTCATGACCTCAATGGAATGGCCGCACACCTGCCGCACCTGGTCTGCGTGAACAAGCGCATTGTCGCTGATGGCTCCCCCGCCGAGGTCATCACGCCGACTGTCCTCGAAGAGACCTTCGGCGCGCGCATGGAGGTTCTCGAGCACCTCGGCATGCTGGTTGTCGTTGATGGTGCCCCCGAGGTTCGATCGAAGGCCATGTGATGGATGCCCTCTTCGAACCGCTCTCCTACGCCTTCTTCAACAAAGGCCTCATCGTCGCGACCCTTTCCGGCGCCCTTCTCGGCTTCATCGGTGTCTTCATCGTCCTGCGTGGCATGAGTTACATCGGCCATGGGCTCTCGCATTCGATCTTCGGCGGCTTTGCTGCCTCGCAGCTCTTCGCGGCGCAGTTCTACATGCTCGGAGCCGGGCTGTGGGGTATCGCTTCGGCCTTGGCGATCACCACGGTGGCACGTCGCGGACGTGTTGGAGCAGATGCTGCGATTGGCGTGATCACGACCGCATCATTTGCCCTCGGTGTCGCCCTTTTCGCCAAGTTCGGCACGAGTGGCCCGTCGTTCGAGAACGCCCTCTTCGGCAGCATCCTGGGCATCAGCGTTCAGCAGATCATCGGGCTCGTGGCCGTCAGCATCCTGGCCGCCGTGTTCGTGTTCCTGCGCTACCGCGCGTTGATCTTCTCGACCTTCGATCCCGATGTCGCCGACGTCTCTGGTGTTCGGGTGGCGCGACTTGAAGCCATGCTCATGATCGTGTTGTCCCTCGCGATCCTGGCCACGCTCACGGTCATCGGTGTGACCCTGGTCGCCGCAATGCTGGTCATCCCCGCGGTGATCGGACGCATGCTCACCGACTCCTTCGGAAAGATGCTGGCCTGGAGCACTGGCATCGGAATGTTCTGCGGATTCGTCGGCATGTACGCCAGCTACTACGCAGGGGTACCGTCCGGCACGATGATCGTGCTCGTCGGCGCAGTGATCTTCGTTATCGTTCTCGCGATCACCGGCGGCCGCGGCCTGCGCCGCTCCGCCGGACTCGACAAGCATCATGACGTAGCCGAACTAGCACCGGTGGTGACCAGATGAGACTCGAACCCGGCGATAAGGCTCCTGCCTTCGCACTCCTCGACGACACGGGAAAGACCGTCAAGCTCTCTGACTTCAAGGGCAAGAGCGTGCTGCTCTACGCCTACCCGGCAGCCATGACCCCCGGCTGCACCAAGCAGGCCTGCGACTTTCGCGACAACCTGAAGGCCTTCTCGAAGCACGATCTCGTGATCATCGGCATCTCTCCCGACAAGCCGGAGAAGCTCGCGAAGTTCCGCGAGCACGACGACCTGACCTTCACTCTTCTCAGCGATCCCGACAAGTCGGTACTCGCCTCCTATGGCGCCTTCGGCGAGAAAATGATGTACGGCAAGACCGTCACCGGCGTGATCCGCTCGACTTTTGTCATTGATGCCAGGGGAAAGATCGAGCACGCCTTCTATAACGTCAAGGCCACCGGGCACGTCGCCAAGCTCATGCGCGACCTGGAGATCTAGCCAACCCACCGTCTTGTCGTAGACTTCTGCCATCACACGGGAGTGGTGGAATTGGCAGACACGCAGGATTTAGGTTCCTGTGTCTTCGGACGTGAGGGTTCAAGTCCCTTCTCCCGTACTTAACGAAGAACGTCGCGGAACAGTTCTTCCCAGCGATTGAGCACCTGATCTGGCAATAGTTCTCGGGCAGCCAGGCGCCCGCCGGATCCGAGCTTGACTCGAAGATCGCGCGATTCCATCGCCGCACTCAATGCCCGGCTCAGCGACCCGGCGTCACCGCGAGCCGCAAGCAGCCCGGTGATGCCATCGTGAAGAAGCGCGCGAACTCCTGCCGAGCAATCCGTGGCAACCACGGGCACACCGCACGCCATTGCCTCGGCAAGCACTAGCGGGAAGCCCTCAACCAGAGACGGAAGCACAACGAGATCACTGTCGAGCAACACCCGCTCGGGATCCGAGACGGGAGCATGGAAGCTAATGCGCTCAGCACCCTCCGGCAGTCGGTCGACCATTGCGCGCACCACTGGCTCGTCCGGACCATCACCGACAAATCGAAGGGTCCACTCGGGATGTGACGCCGCAATGCGTCCCCATGCCTCGACCAAGAACTGCGGGCCTTTCTCGACCGAGAGTCGACCGAGGTAGGTGAGCATGTGGGTGGTCAACGGAGCCGGACGGTCGGGGAAGAAACTCACAGCATTTGGGATAGAGCAGGTGTTGTTGAGCCCTGTCCGCTGAAATTCACGAGCATCCTCATCGGTCAACAATGCGAAAGCATCAATCTCGGCATACGCCCGCGTCAGTCGTTCAAGCTCAGGGCCGTTCGCCGCTGCCTCGAAGGAGGAGTGGTACTGACCGATCACTCGCCAGCCACGATGGTCGACGTCGGCAAGATGTTCCATCGCCCAGACCTGCGTGGTGATGATGATCCCAGGAGGACCCTCGCGAAGAAGTTCCTGAAGCCGCGAGCAGCACAGTTCGCGAAGTCGCTCGCGCCCAACTTCATCCTCGCGAACCGGCTGCGGACGATCACCGAGAACGCGGGTTCGGTAGGCCGGCTCCGACACGAATTCGTGACGGGGCTCGAAGGGCACGATGCCGGCAAGGTCAACGTCATACCCCCTCAGCGCGAAGCCTTGAGCCAAGGAGTGCGCGACGCGCTGGGCACCTCCGACACCGTCAATGTCATTGCCAAGGATGACGATTCGCATGGTCATGACATCCCCCGAAGCATCGCTACCGCGCGCTCAGCGCTGGTGCCGTCGAGTTCACCCGCGAACATCGAGACAAAATCACGGTGTCCCGATGGATCGGTATCAAAGCCGCCCACCGGGGTGGCCTCGATCAGCGCCGTCACCCAAGTGGTGAGCTCATCACGATGTCGAAGCAGCGGACCGGGACCACTCGTGGCGAGGTCGAGGTACAGCCCTACGGAACGCCTGGTGAAGCGCTCGTAATCGGGCACGTAGAACCCGATCGGTCGACCGAGCCGAGCAAAGTCGAAAACGACGGACGAGTAGTCGGTCAGTAGCGCATCAGCGGCACCGAGGTACGAGGCGAAGTTGCCTTGCGACGAGATATCGCGGATTCCGTTAGCCCAACGGGCGGGAACGATCAGCGGTTCATTCGGGTGAGAGCGCACTAACAGGTACACAGAGTTGCCGAACTCCTCCCACCAGGCCTCGAGATCAAGGCGTGAATCCGATGAGGAATGCGAAGTCGGTGCGTAGAGCACGACCGGACGATCGGTCGGAAGATCCAGAACCTCCCGCTGATCAGGGGTGACGCGCAAGACAGCATCCCCGAAGGGCGAGCAGCTCTCTACAAGTGGACCCGTGAATCCGATCGCCCGCGCCGTCGTCTGCGCAAAGAACTCCGACGGAGCGAGAAGAGCATCCCAGCGCTCCCGATTCGCCGGCCGCGGCATGTGCAGTCGAGGCGAGATCAACGGCCAGTCAGGGGCATCCGAACCAACCCGCTTCACAGCCATGCCGTGCCAGGCCTGCAGATAGCGCGTATGCCGACTCTTGCGCACGGTTGTCTCGATACCAAAGTCATCGATCCAATATCGAGCCCTCGCAATACGCCAGGCTCCACGAATCGTGCTCGGATCCACGTGCGTAAACCAGTCGAGACCATCAATCGCGCTCGGGGAACCTAGCCAGCGGAGCCTCGCCTTCGGCTCTGTTGAATGCACGTACTCAGCCAGAGCCCGCGGATGACCGGTGACGTGGCGGCCATGATCGCTCGAGAACACGAATGCCGTGCGGTCGGGCACATTGTCACCAAGCCTGCGAGCCACCTTCGGCAGGCTGACATGCATAAGTCCTCGCCATCGTGTGGCGAGGGCACGAGTACCCGGAATCGCGAACCAGCCTCGACGCACTCCTGCAAGTGAAAGGCCGAGTGCCGAACGCCGGATGAGACGCCAGCCCACGATTCCTTGACTGCGCGACTCCAGATGCAAACCCTCCCTGCGCAAGAACGACAACCGAATCGGCATCGTTGTACCCGCACGAACCTCGGATGCGCGAACGATAGAGGTATTGACCTGGCCGGCGAAAGTGAGTTCAAGCCCCACGAAGCCCTTGTCTCCCAGGTGCAGTCGACGTGTTGGCCTGAGCCGCTCAGTAGTGACCCATTCCCAGTGCACCGGACTTACCTGCGTGAACTCAACGGGCGCCGTGGCGACAACTCGACCCTCATCAAGTACAACCGCCCGCGCTTCGATGACGTCCGACAACGAGTCGAGGTAATCCGAGCTTGAGCCGTGAAGTCGGTCATCGACGACAGAAGTGAGCTGGTGGCAGTAGCGCCGCTGAGTGACAGGAACGCGCGACAGGCCTTGAAGGCTGACGTCCAGCCACCAGTCTGAGTCATGCCCTGACACCTCACCGACCGGGTGATCAGCAGTGCAGACCCAGAGCTCGCGCTCATCGCGCATATGCACAGTTCCATCGACACTCGCCGCCCAGCGAATGAATTTCATGGCTCGTCGGACACCATCGAGATCATCAATGAGTAAGTGGTAAACCGCAACACGCAGCAGCGGCGCGAGTTGGGCAGCGGCATCGAGATTCAGACTGCGCAGGTATTCACGGAGCGGTTCGGCCACTGTTGCCGCGACAGAATCCTCGGATTCAAGAATCACAGCGAGATAGCCGGCAAGATCCTCATTCAGGAATCGCAGTGTCGCGGCGTACCTCAGGCGGTCATCGGATTGAGCGTCGACCAGTGCATCAATGCGACGGTTCGCCTCGATCCGGTCGCTCAGGGTACGAATGAGCCAGCGCCTACGACCATTCGTAAGTTCCTCGCCTAGACGTTCGACCTGACGCAGGTACACGGTCTCTGGCACTGTCGCAATGCCTTGAGCCCCCAGCAGGGCAGCGGTGGCAAAGAGGAAATCCGATGCGACCATCTGCGTGTCGAAGGTCAACTTCAATTGGAGAAGCCGTTCACTTCTATATAGCCGACCTCGGGTTGAGGCATCGGTGAGCAACGCAGGCTGCTCACCCACAGACTCCGCTCCATCGGCAACATACGCCCATTCCAGCTCGCGCTGCCTCCTGCCCGAACGATCTTCGACAAGCTCGGTCACGCCAGCGCTGAGATCCGCTCCTCGGCGCTCCGCCGCCAGAAGTAGGTTCTTCGCCGCATGTATCTCGAGCTGGTCGTCGCTATCGCAGAACATGACCCAACGGCCACGGGCCTCCGCCATTCCACGATTGCGTGGGGCCGCGAAATTGCCTGAGTTTCGATCCAGGCGGAACACGCGAAAGCGTGGATCCTGCTCCGCTGCCCTAAGGGCGAGCTCACACGAACCATCTGAGGAGGCATCATCAACGATGACGAATTCAATTGAGGCGAGGGTCTGGCGTGAAAGCGAGCGCAGAGCCCGAGCCAGCCTGTTCACGTCATTGTGCACGGCAACGATGACGGTGACATCGGGCGATGATGCACTCACCCGGCACCTCGTATCCGTTGCGCCGCGGCAATGAGGTTAGCGGCCCTCGCATCGAAACTGTGCTCGGCAGCGATTCGCGTCGCATGCTCTAAACGCCGCGCACGATCGGCGAAGGCCCGCTCCAATGGTGCATTCAGAATCTCGCTGAGACTTTCGGGCGATGAGTAGGTCACCACGGCATCCCCGAACACGGCCTTCAGCCCTGCAGCTTCGTCGCTGATGACTCGCGCCCCGCTGGCAACCGCATCAAAGAGACGATTTGAGAGAAAGCCGTCGTCGGCCATCTCACGCCAGTGATCGTTCAGCACCACGCCTGCAGAGGCATAAGCCGCAGGAAGCTCATGATTGGACATGAACTCGCCACGAATGAATGTGGCGGGAATGAACTCACTCCATCCCACGCCGTAGACCCCGAGCGGAACACCGGCCGCGATCGCGTCACGCACGATGGGACGGTATTCCCCGCGAGTGGACCCGACGAACAGGTACTTCTCCCCTGAATCGGGTGCTCCCGCATCCGGCGTGAAGCGCTGTGGGTTAGTTGCCTGGAGAAGTGGCGTGACTGACTCGGTCTTCCATGTCGGACTCGCTGCGAATGCCGCGTCGTACTCGGCGAGCTCCGAATCCGCCACGAGTTCAGGATGAGAGATCACCCAGAGCAGCCAGGTATTTCCGGAGCGTCGCGGAGTTACCCGACGCAGTCCACGCAGCACGAGGACGACGTCGTCCTTGTCTCGGGCTTCGGATTGAGCACCACCGCGGTAGACGAGTCGAGCCTCTTGGCCTTGCCGGTTCAGTGCGTCGATGAGATCGCGCGCAAACCAGGTGTCACCCCACTGATCTCCTGCTTCACCGCTCGGCGAGGACACGACCACAGCCCACCGCAGCGGTCGACGGCGACGAAACCATGCCATCAGGAATCCCGTCCCGCTCCGCCGCGCAGAAATCCTGCGCCCCAGGTCAGGTGCATCGTGCCGTAGACCATTGGCAGGCACAGTGCAGATCGCCACGAAAGTCGCGGTGAACTTAACGCACTAGCGACACTGGCCAGCAGGTTCGCGAGCGCGTATCCGACAGGCGGGATCAACCCAAGGATGGTCATCCAATTCTGCCCGAGGACGAGTCCGAGAACGACGAGGATGAGCCCCACACAGATCGCTGCCACGGCAACGGGTGCAGCGAGATAACGAAGCGACAAGGTGTCGGGATAACGACGCACGACTTCGCGCCGCCAGCGACCGTAATCGTGATACTGACGGGCTAGTGCACCTACGGTCGCGCGAGGGCGATAGGTCACGAGCATCGCAGGGGTGAACCAGATCAAGCCACCGGTCTCTCGGATTCGCAGGTTCATCTCCCAGTCCTGCGCACGAACCATGGTCTCGTCGTAACCCCCGACTCGGTCGAGTGCACTGCGACGGAAGGTACCCAAATACACGGTGAGTGCGGGTCCTTCACCACCACCGACATGAAAGGAAGCTCCGCCCACGCCGAACTTAGAGGTCATTGCGCGCGCAACAGCCACTCCGAAATCAGTGACCCCCTCGGCCGCCATGATCCCGCCGACGTTGTCAGCTCCGGTGCGCTCGAGGGTCTCGACCGCGATCGCCACGTAATCGACGGGAATCATCGCGTGTCCGTCGACTCGAACGATCACATCACCGGTCGCAGCGGCAATAGCCGCATTCAAACCAGCAGGGGTTCGACCGGTCGGATTCTCGACAACAGTGACTCGATCACTCGCACGTTGCAACTCTTCAGCGACCTCACGCGTGCGATCTTTCGAGGGTCCGACGGCGATCACGACGTTGAGTGAGCCCGCGTACTCCTGGGCAAGAATGCGATTGACGGACTCAGCGAGATGAAGCTCTTCATTGATCACCGGCATGATCACACTGACTGCAGGTGCGCTACTCATGGCTGGTGCCGAATTCAGGATGAGACAGCAGGCCCGGCCAGGAGAACGCGTTCTTCGTCAGGAAATGCTCGTCACTGACATTGGCGGTATGACCAGAACCTCGCCGTACATAGATGTATCCAAGCCCCGTAGTGCGGTAGACGAGGGCACCTGCTTCAAGGAAAGCATCGAGTAGGCCCCTGTCAATGTGCCTTTCCATCGGACGCCAGCCGCCGATCTGCTCAAGATCGGCCCGCGAGAGGAGCATCGTGCCGCCTGCGACGAAATCCGCGAACTTCTCGGCACCGTAGGCCGGGCGAAAAACCGTAATGTCGGCGGATTCGATGCGAATAAAATCGAGGGCCTTACCCGTGACTTGGGCCGACGAGTACATGCGCGCCAGTACGAGATCCCATACATGCTCTGGCCCGTAGCAGTCATCGTCGTCGACCTTGGTGATCAATTGCCCGTCTGCGAATTCACAGGCCAGCTGCATCGCTGTGCCGAAGATGACATCTGCGCCAATACGTAACACGCGCACAGAGTGCGGGTGCTCGGAGATAGCGCGGGCTACTTGCTCTTCACTCACCTGATCACCGTGCAGAGCCAGCACGATCTCCAGGCGCGGATAGGTGAGGTTAGCCATCTGCTTCATTGCGTGCTCAAGGAAATCGCCACGATGGGTGAGCAGCACAGCCGAGACAGAGGGCCAATCGTTTAGGCGTGCAGCCGGCGTCTGAGAGCGCAGAGCATGTCGGCGTGAACGCACGGAATCCACTTGCCAGCCCAGCACATCGTCTGAGGCGGGGAATTCGCTTGCCGCGCCCCGCACCACGAGGCCACACGCTTCGAACTGATGGCGCAGTCGCGAATTAATCTCGGGCGCGATGATGCCGGTGGTGGTGCGCAATGCCGCCGCATCAACGGAGGTCAGTTCGGCGCCACAGTCAGGAAGTGGAATGACGCGTGCTGGGATATCTGATCGTCGACCGACCGGGCGGTGAATGGTCGGGTCAACATCCCAGTCGGCCGCGTCAATCACCAGGTCCGCATTGCGCCCTGGAGCTGTATTGACACAACCGGCGAGCGCAGCAACGCGCTCACGTGCCGAGAGTCCGACAGCCACGCTCGGATAATGATTCAACGGCAGGACTGGTCGCAGCATCCGGACAGCCGCACCCAGCGCTACCGACGCGTCGACCATGGGAGCGAATGAAAGGCGGAGACGAACACCGTCACCCTTGGCCTTGAGATCGACAGAGGCCACCTCGGCAAGTTCTGGGGTGCCCGTCCAGTTCTTCGGCGGCTTCCAGGTGCCGAGTCGTACCTCCAGCTCAGATACCTGAGCGGCGCCGGCAGCCCGGCCTGTGCATTCCTGAAGTGCATGCACCCCAGGGAGATCGATCCGCCAGGAAGAGCCCTTGTGCCGAACCCGGACTCCCGCCGGCCATGCGGGCGGCGTCAACGGGTGCGCAGTCACGGGTTCACTGTAACGGCGGCGACTTAGTTCATGCGGGACAGCAACTGCTTCGCCATCACGATTCGCTGAACCTGATTTGTGCCCTCGTAGATCTGGGTGATCTTGGCATCGCGCATGTATCGCTCAACCGGCCAGTCGCGGGTGTAGCCGGCGCCGCCCAGGACCTGCACGGCGTCGGTGGTGACCTCCATGGCGACATCGGAAGCGAAGCACTTGGCAGCCGCACCGAAGAAGGTGAGATCAGCGTCGCCGCGCTCGCTCTTTGCCGCGGCGGCGTACACGAGCTGACGTGCAGCCTCGATCTTCATCGCCATGTCGGCGAGCATGAACTGGATCGCCTGGAATGACGAGATCGACTTCCCGAACTGCTGACGATCCTTCGCGTAGGCGGTCGCAACGTTGAGTGCACCCTGTGCGATACCGAGAGCCTGCGCACCGATGGTGATGCGGGTGTGATCGAGGGTGCTCATAGCGGTCTTGAAGCCGGTGCCCGGCTCGCCGACGATGCGATTGGCCGGAATACGACAGTTGTCGAACAAGATCTCGCGGGTCGGTGAGCCGTGGATGCCGAGCTTGCGTTCCGGTGTGCCGAGCGCGAAGCCCTCGTCATCAGCGTGCACAACAAAAGCCGAGATTCCGCGCGGTCCAGCAGACGGATCAGTTACTGCCATGACGGTGTAGTAGGTCGACTCACCTGCGTTGCTGATCCAGCTCTTCTGGCCGTTGAGCACCCAGGCATCGCCATCGGCGACAGCACGGGTTGTCATCGAGGCTGCATCACTGCCGGCTTCTCGCTCACTCAATGCGTACGAGAACATCGCCTCACCCGAGGCGACCTGCGGCAAGTAACGCTGAAGCAGGTCGTCGTCAGCCGCGATCATCAAAGGAAGTGTGCCCAGCTTGTTCACGGCGGGCAGTAGGCCGGTGGAGGCACAGACGCGGGAGAGCTCTTCGATCACCAGGCATGCCGCGAGGGCGTCGCCACCTTGTCCGCCGAACTCCTCGGGGATGTGAATGGCATGGAAGTCGGCTGCCACGAGAGCGTCGTAGACGTCGCGGGGGAAGATGCCGGTCTCGTCGATATCTGCCGCCCGAGGGGCCACCTTCTCGTCGGCGAACTGGGCCACTGCCTCACGCAGTGCCTGATGCTCCTCCGGTAGGGCGAAAAGGGTGAAGTCCGGATTGGCGGCCAGGCCCACGATGCTCCTCAAAACTTGTCAGACACCACAGTTACAGGAACAGCGTAGACGTTCAGGGGCGACGCTGCCCCGATAGCCTTGCGACATGGCTCACCGTCTCTCCGTTATCGGCACCGGCTACCTCGGCGCGACCCATGCCGCGTGCATGGCTGAACTCGGTTTCGAGGTCATCGGGGTCGATGTCGATCCGGCCAAGGTCGAGTTGCTCAAGAGCGGTCGGGTGCCCTTCTACGAGCCCGGGCTCGACGAGGTGCTGGCCCGCAACATCGAGGCGGGCCGCCTGAGCTTCACGACCAGCTTCGAGGAGGCCGGATCCTTCGCGAATGTGCACTTCATCTGCGTCGGCACGCCGCAGCAGGCAGGTTCCCATGCCGCTGACATGACCCAGGTCTTCGGTTCTGTCGCAGCTCTGACCCCGCATCTGAAGTCCGGTGATCTTGTCGTCGGCAAGTCAACGGTGCCCGTGGGTACCGCCGACACCATTGCCACCAATCTCGCCTCGGTCCCTGGTGTCGAAGTGGCCTGGAACCCGGAGTTCCTGCGCGAGGGCTTCGCAGTCGAGGACACCCTGCACCCCGATCGTCTCGTCGTCGGGGTGCGCTCCGAGCGAAGTGAGCAGATCCTCCGCGAGGTGTACGCGCCGCTTCTTGCCGAGGGCATTCCGTTCCTCGTCACCGACTTCCCCACCGCAGAGCTCGTCAAGGTTGCCGCGAACTCCTTCCTCGCCACGAAGATCTCGTTCATCAACGCCATGGCAGAGGTCTGCGAGGCAGCCGGTGCCGATGTCACGAAGCTCGCTGAGGCCATTGGCCACGACCCGCGCATCGGCAATCGTTTCCTCGCAGCAGGCCTGGGCTTCGGCGGCGGTTGCCTGCCCAAGGACATTCGCGCCTTCATGGCCCGCGCTGGCGAGATCGGCGCCGAGGAGGCACTGACCTTCCTTCGCGAGGTCGACCAGATCAACCTTCGCCGTCGCGCGCATACTGTCGATCTCGCCCGTGCAGCAGTGGGCGGAAGCTTCGATGGCAAGAAGGTCGTCGTACTCGGAGCCGCATTCAAGCCTGACAGCGACGATGTTCGCGATTCGCCCTCACTCGCGGTGGCAGCAACCATTCACAATGAAGGCGGCAATGTCACAGTGCATGACCCGAAGGCGCTTGCCAATGCCGCGCGCATTTACCCGAAGCTCGGATATGAACAGGACGTCATGACAGCGCTGGCTGAAGCCGAGCTCGTACTGCATCTCACCGAGTGGCGTGAGTACCGCGAACTCGACCCAGCGGAGGTTGCCGCCGTGGCGACTTCCCTTCATGTGATCGACGCGCGTAACACCCTCGACCCCGCGAAGTGGCGGGCGGCCGGCTGGAGTTACCGCGCACTCGGGCGTCCGACCGCATGAACGAGCCCGACCGCATTCGCGAGGTGCTCGATGACTCCAGCTTGTGGTTCGTCGTCGGACTCGGCGAGAATCCGGATCGAGTGGCTTACGGCGTAGCAAAGGTGATCCAGTCACATGGCAAGCGCGTGATTCCGATCTATCCGCGCGCCGAGGTTGTCCATGGCGAACAGGGATTCGCCACCATCGCTGAGGCGGCCGCAGTGCACGGCGCACCTGACGTCGTCGACATGTTCGTGAACTCCTCGCGCGCTGGCGAGTTCGCCGATCAGGCCGTTGCCGCCGGGGCTAAGGCGGTCTGGTTCCAACTCGATGTCATCGATTACGACGCCGCACAGCGGGTCGAGGATGCCGGCGTGACGATGATCATGGATCGCTGCCCCGCGATCGAATGGTCGCGCAACTAAGCGCCTAGTCGCTTCCGCGAAGGTGCTGCACTCAGGGCCGCGTCAATGACGATCAGCGCCGCACCGACCAGGGTGAGCCAGCGCGCTTCGTCCGGAATCACCCAAAGAGCCAGCGCGGAGAGCGCAGCCAGCAGTAACACGATGATCGTGTCACTCACCAGAACGGCTTTCGGTCGGCGACTGAGGAACGAGAGCCCCAGAAGTCCGAGCATCACGTAGAAGAGCGGCAACGGTGTCCAGTACCCCTGCGCTGTCGGCACAGTCGAGAACGGAATCAACGTCAGGGCAGCGAATCCGCCCGCTGTCGCGATCGCACCGAAGATAAGGAGCACATGCAGGCCGAGCCAGGCTCGAAGCCTGCCCGCCGTGGCAGGCACGCCTGCCGGAAGCACGCCGGTGAAGTACAGAGTCCAGATCGCGAGCACGACGATGAAGTCGAGCAAGAAGTACCAGGGGTTCGGGATCCGCGACATGCCGTTCAGGCTGAAGATCAGGCTGACAAATGACTCGCCCAGAACGATGAGCACGAGCTGACCCATGCGCTCGCTTAGGTGCTCAGTATTGATCTTCTCGGATGTTGTGCGGTGATTCAGCACGATGAAGAGCAGCGGAAGGATCCCGCACAACAATCCGATGCTGAACGCCCAGGTAATCGGGTTGGAGAGCACTGCACCGTTGGACGGAAGTAATGCTCCAACGGCCATGACCACTGCTGCGAGGATTGACGAGGACGTAAGCACACGTGCCGCCGATGAAGTTGTGGGGTACTGCCGGCCGCATCGCCAGAACACAAGCGCGAGGGACAAGAAGCCAATAGCGAGAGCGGTGAATCCCACAGAGTCAGGAAGCCCCTCGTCCCCGCGACCTAGTGAGAGTGAGGCGACAACTAGCGCCACCATCTGGACGATGATCAAGAATCGCCGCACGACATCGTCACCTGGATAAAGATTGTGACTCACCATCGTGAGAAGCCAGAAGGTCATCAGCAGCACCAAGCTGGCGGCAAGCCAAGTACCCATTCCCCACGACGGGTGTTCGCCGAAAAGATGACTTCCGTGACTCACGCTCGCGACGACGACCAGGTCATAGAACAGCTCGAACCAGCTGACGCGGACTCCGTTTTCATCCCTCGACATAGCGCGAAGTGCTGGTGGCTTCATCGGAGGAGCGACTAACGCGAGAGGTTCTGGCCCTTGGCCTTTGCCGCCGCATTGAGATCGGCCTGGAAGGTCACCATCGCCTCGCGAAGCTCGTCATCGGCAACTCCGAGGATTCGAGCAGCCAGGAGTCCAGCGTTGCGTGCATTTCCGATGGCAACCGTGGCCACAGGTACGCCGGCCGGCATCTGCACGATCGACAGCAGCGAATCCATGCCATCAAGGGTGCCGACGGCAACAGGTACGCCAATCACGGGAATCGGGGTGAGCGAGGCCAGCATGCCAGGGAGATGCGCTGCGCCTCCCGCGCCGGCAATGATGACCTTGAGACCGCGAGCGACAGCAGAGTTCCCGTAGTCGACCATCTCTTGCGGCATGCGGTGCGCAGAGACAACGCTGGCCTCGAATGCGATGCCGAATTCCTCGAGGGCGTCTGCCGCGGCCTGCATGACCGGCCAGTCGGAATCACTGCCCATGACAATGCCGACGAGAGGTGCGCCTGCTGCAGAGGTGGTGCCGCTCATGGGATCTCCTGTCGGATGACTATTCGTCAATTCTGCCTGAGAAGTAATCGGCCGCATGACGGCCCCTGGTCAGCAGGTCATCGAGGTCGTTGCCCAGCACGGTCACGTGACCGACCTTGCGTCCGGGACGCACGGCCTTGCCGTAGAGGTGCACCTTGAGGCCGGGGTCACGAGCCATCACGTGCTTGTAGGCCGAATACAGGTCACCGACGTCGCCGCCGAGGATGTTGACCATCACGGCGTGCTGCGCCTTGAGTGCGGGGCTGCCGAGCGGAAGGTCGAGAACTGCGCGCAGGTGATTCTCGAACTGACTCGTGACCGCACCCTCGATGCTCCAGTGGCCCGAGTTGTGCGGGCGCATCGCGAGCTCGTTGACATAGAGGTCATAGCCATCGTCGAAGAGTTCGACGGCGAGCATGCCGGTGACATTCAGGTCCTGCGCGATCTGCAGCGCGATGCGCTGCGCCTGAACTGCGCGCTCGTTCGGAAGACCAGGTGCTGGCGCGATGACCTCTGCGCAGATTCCGTTGGCCTGCACGGTGCGCACAATCGGATACGCCACCGCCTGACCGTGCGGCGAACGCGCAACTTGCGCCGACAGCTCTTGCACGAAATCAATGCACTGCTCCGCAAGCCATGCAGCACCCGCCGGAAGCGGAAGTGCGATGACCCTCTCGGCTTCGTCGAGGGAATTGACGACCCACACGCCCTTGCCGTCGTATCCGCCACGCGATGTCTTGAGCACCATCGGCCAGCTGACAACTTCCGCGAAGTCAGCGACGCCTCGCACGTCGTGAATCTCTGCCCATGCGGGGCACGGAATTCCCGCATCGCTGAGCGCGCGGCGCATGTGCAGCTTGTCCTGTGCGTGGAAAAGGGCGGACGGACCCGGCCGCACGGCTACGCCCATGGCCTCTAGCTGCTCGAGATACGCGGGTGGAACATGTTCGTGATCAAACGTGATCACGTCGAGACCCTGCGCAAAGCGCTTCAAGTCGTCGATGGAGTCGTGCGAGCCGACGAAGACGTCGTTCACGACCTGGGCTGCGGACTCACTTTCGGAGGCCGCAAGGACTCGAAATCCGATACCGAGCGCGGCGGCCGGCGCTGCCGACATGCGAGCTAACTGGCCACCGCCGACCATGCCGACGCGAGGCGCGGAATCAGGCTGCTCGCTCACCTGCCAAGGCTAGCGGGAGCGGGATGTGTCAGGCGCCGTCGGTTGCCGGGGCGGGGCCACCGGTGCGACGACGAGCATCATCAGCCTCGATGAACTGGTAAACGTCGCGCTGGATCTCCTCGACATTCGGCACATCGCGGATCGACAGGCCCTCGTTCTCGCCCGCTGACTGGATCTGCAGTTCGCCGTAGTTGAGGATGCGGCCGAGTGCGGGGACCACGAACGACACGTTGTTGATCTTGGACAGCGGTACGTCGCGTCCGCGCTTGGAAATGATGCCCATGCGAGTGATCACCCGACGATCGGTGAAGACGTAATCGGTGGTGAGCCAGCGCAGGAAAGGCCCGATAGCCCACAGAATCAAGATCACGACGGCAGCGGCGAGGATCACCCAGCGCAGCCAGCTCAGCCAGTCGCTCTGGCTCACCGCCCAGGTGAAGAGTAGAGCGAATCCGAAGACCGTGAAGATGAGCACGACCGCGGGGGCGATGAGTGCACGCCAGTGCGGCTTGGTCTCGAACTTGATGGTCTCGTCAGGTGACAGGAGCTTCGCGGGGTAGGCCATGGTCAGATCGTTGCATGAATGACGTCGCCCGCGGCGACGATAACCGTGTTTGTGTCCTGGCTGACGATGAGGCGTCCGTCGTCGGCTACCCCTTCGGCAAGACCGACGAGGTCGGAACCGTCGGGGAGGCGCACGCTCACCTGGCGGCCGATCGTCACGCACGCAGAGCGGTAGTCATCCAAGGGCGGCTCTCCGGAGCGCCACGTGGCCAGCCGGCTTTCGAGTGCCCCTTGCAGGGCCACGACGAAGGCCTCACGGTCGGGTGTGCCGCCCTCCAGCAGTACCGAGGAGGCGGCCGGGGTCGGAAGTTCGTCTTGCTGGAGGCTCATATTCACACCGATACCGAGAACCACGGCATCTGGCCCGACGACCTCCACCAGGATTCCCCCGAGCTTGCGAACCTCATCACCCCCGCTGACCAGGTCATTTGGCCATTTCAGGCCGCAGTCCAGGGAGCAGGCAGCGGCCAGGGCATCGCGGACGGCCAGGGCGGTGATCAGGGGCAACCAGGCCCAGGAGGCCCGCGGCTGGTCAACCGGGCGCACAAGCACGGACATCCACACACCTGAGCCCCAGGGACTTTCCCAGGTGCGACCGAGCCGGCCACGGCCCGCGGTCTGGATCTCGGCCACGATCGTGGTGCCTTCAGGGGATTCTGACCGCTCCGCCAGGAGTCGATTGGTGGAATCCACCTCATCCAGGAGCTCCGGCGCAGGCCATGAGTTACTTGAAATTGTGATGAGTAACTCAATTCGATCCGCGGAAAGCGGTAACCGAGAACTCGGGGTCATCACCTGGCTAAGGTAGCCCAGGCGAGGAGGCCCCTATGACTGCGGCAGCACACGAGAACACCCCGGCTATCGACAAGCGCTCGACCAAGGGCAAGGCGGAGGTCCTGAAGGCCCGCCGCGCCGAGGCCCAAAACCGCCGCGCCGACTCTGTCGACAAGCAGCATTCCAAGGGCAAGCTCACCGCGATGGAGCGCATCGATGCCCTCCTCGACCCCGAGTCCTTCCAGCAACTCGACGGCCTGGCCCGTCACCGTTCGCACAACTTCGGCCTGGAGAAGAACCGTCCCTTCGGCGACGGCGTCATCACCGGCTACGGCACCATCGATGGCCGCCCCGTCGCCGTGTTCGCCCAGGACTTCACCGTCTTCGGCGGTTCACTCGGCGAAGTGTTCGGCGAGAAGATCGTCAAGGTCATGGACTTCGCCATGAAGACCGGCTGCCCCGTCATCGGCCTGAACGACTCGGGCGGCGCACGTATCCAAGAAGGCGTGGTCTCCCTCGCTCAGTACGGCGAGATCTTCCGCCGCAATGTGCAGGCCTCCGGCGTCATTCCGCAGATCTCGCTGATCCTCGGCCCATGCGCGGGCGGCGCGGTCTACTCCCCCGCCATCACCGACTTCATCGTGATGGTCGACAAGACCTCGCACATGTTCATCACCGGCCCCGAGGTCATCAAGAGCGTTACCGGTGAAGACGTCGAATTCGAGGAGCTCGGCGGCGCACGCACGCACAACTCCAAGAACGGCGTCGCTCACTACATGGCGACCGACGAGGAAGACGCGTTCGAGTACCTTCGCGCCCTACTTTCCTACCTCCCGAGCAACAACCTCGAGGAGCCGCCCGTCTTTGACATCGAGTCAGATCTCGACATCAATGACGAGGATCTCGAGCTCGACACCTTGATTCCGGACTCCCCGAATCAGCCGTACGACATGCATCGCATCATCGAGCACCTGATGGACGACGACGAGTTCCTCGAGACCCAGCCGCTGTTCGCACCGAACATCATCTGCGGATTCGGTCGCATCGAGGGCCGCTCGGTCGGCATCGTCGCCAACCAGCCGATGCAGTTCGCCGGCACCCTCGACATTGACGCCTCCGAGAAGGCCGCACGATTCGTGCGCACCTGCGATGCGTTCAACATCCCAGTGCTCACCCTCGTCGATGTTCCGGGCTTCCTGCCCGGCACCGACCAGGAGTGGAACGGCATCATCCGCCGCGGCGCAAAGCTGATCTATGCGTACGCCGAGGCCACGGTGCCGCTCGTCACCGTCATCACGCGCAAGGCTTACGGCGGCGCATACGACGTCATGGGCTCCAAGCACCTCGGCGCCGACATCAACCTTGCCTGGCCCACCGCGGAGATCGCGGTCATGGGTGGCCAGGGTGCAGTCAACATCTTGTACCGCAAGGAGCTTGCGGCAGCTGACGATGCAACGGCCGAGCGTGCACGTCTTCTCGATGAGTACCAGGACACCCTGGCGAATCCATACATGGCGGCGGAGCGTGGCTACATCGATCGCGTGATCTTGCCCCATGAGACTCGCGCCATGGTCACCCGCGCTCTGCGCGCCCTGCGCAATAAGCGCGAGTCGCGTCCGCCGAAGAAGCACGGGAATATCCCGCTGTAAGCGGGAGACTCACATGGCCGATAACGAGAACTCGCAACCACTTCTCCGAGTTGTCTCCGGCGATCCCACGCCGGAAGAACTCGCGATCATCGTCGCTCTCGTGTCAGCCCGTGCCAGTGCAGGTAAGCCGAGTGAGCCCAAGCGCCTGAGTCTGTGGGCCAGCAAGGGCCGTCAGACCCGGCCGTCACTCGGTGCGGGCTTCGGCTCGTGGCGCGCCTCGAGCATGCCGCGCTAGGCATGCCCACTCTCGTCCTCGCCTCTGCTTCGCCCGCGCGCAAGCGGCTGCTGACTGATGCCGGCATCACGCCGATCATCAGGGTCAGCGACGTCGACGAAAGAGCGCTCGAATCAGAGATACCTGATGCCGCCCCCGCCGCACTCTGCCTCGAACTCGCGCGCGCGAAGGCCCGTGCCGTTGCCGCCGAATTTGCGAGCGATCCCGACATCATCGTGATCGGCTGCGACTCCGTTCTCGATGTCGACGGGGTGGCCTTCGGCAAGCCCGAGGATGCTGCGATCGCGAAGAGCAGGTGGCAGCAGATGTCCGGCCGCGCGGGAATCCTGCGCACCGGGCACTGGGTGATTCGTGGCAGTGACGAGCTCGGCGAGGTCGCCAGCACCACGGTGGTGCACGGAGTGATGTCTGATGCCGAAATCGACGCGTACATCGCCACCGGCGAGCCCCTTCAGGTGGCCGGCGGCTTCACTCTCGACGGGTTGGGTGCGCCGTTTGTCGAGCGAATCGACGGCGATCCTTCCAACGTCATCGGCCTCTCGCTACCCCTGCTGCGCTCACTTCTCAGCCGACTCGACGTGGCCTGGCCGAGCCTGTGGTGATCTTCACAGCAGGTACTCGGCCCCAGCCCACTATCTGACCCCCTGACCCTGGAATTACTCAATAAACTGCAGTGCCGGATGAGAATCCGGTCCCGAAAGAAGGAGCCCCGTGCGCACCGTTCTCATCGCCAACCGTGGTGAAATCGCCATTCGCGTCATTCGCGCCTGCCGTGACGCCGGGCTCCAGTCCGTCGCTGTCTATGCCGAGCCCGATCGCGATGCCCTGCACGTGCGCCTTGCCGATCAGGCCATCGCCCTCGGCGGTAACACCGCGGCAGAGAGCTACCTCGTCATCGACAAGATCATCGACGCCGCAAAGCAGGCTGGCGCCGATGCGATTCACCCCGGCTACGGCTTCCTCTCCGAGAACGCTGACTTCGCGCAGGCCGTGATCGATGCCGGAATTACCTGGATCGGTCCGTCGCCCGATGCAATTCGTTCGCTCGGCGACAAGGTCTCCGCTCGTCACATCGCTCAGCGTGCCGGTGCTCCGCAGGTTCCCGGCACACCTGACCCCGTCAAGGACTCAGGCGAGGTCGTCGAGTTCGCCAAGAAGCACGGTCTCCCGGTTGCGATCAAGGCTGCCTTCGGCGGCGGCGGACGCGGCCTGAAGGTTGCCCGCACGATTGAGGAAATTCCCGAGCTGTTCGACTCCGCAGTGCGCGAGGCGATCGCTGCCTTCGGTCGTGGTGAGTGCTTCGTCGAGCGCTACCTCGACAACCCGCGCCACGTTGAGACTCAGTGCCTTGCCGACCAGCACGGCAACGTCGTGGTCGTGTCGACTCGCGACTGCTCACTGCAGCGTCGCCACCAGAAGCTGGTCGAGGAAGCTCCCGCGCCTTTCCTCACCCAGGCTCAGCTCGACGAGCTCTACTCCTCGTCGAAGGCCATCCTCAAGGAGGCGGGCTACTACAACGCCGGCACGTGCGAGTTCTTGATCGGCGTTGACGGCACGATCTCCTTCCTCGAGGTCAACACTCGCCTGCAGGTCGAGCACCCAGTCACCGAAGAGGTCGCCGGCATCGACCTCGTACGTGAGCAGTTCCGCATCGCCGAGGGCGGCGTTATCGATTACGCCGATCCGGTTCTTCGCGGTCACTCGATCGAGTTCCGTATCAATGGCGAGGATCCCGGCCGTGGCTTCCTGCCCGCCCCCGGCGCCCTCACTGTCTGGAATCCGCCGAGTGGTCCGGGCGTGCGCGTCGACACCGGCTTCCAGGCGGGCGATGTCATCGGCGGCAACTTCGACTCGCTGCTCGCCAAGCTCATCGTCACCGGCCGCGATCGCCAGGAAGCCCTCGAGCGCTCACGTCGCGCCCTCGACGAGTTCCAGGTTGATGGCATTGCCACCGCGCTGACCTTCCACCGCGAGGTTGTGCGTGACCCGGCGTTCGCCCCTGCGAATCCCGATGATGCGTTCACCGTTCATACCCGCTGGATCGAGACCGAGTTCAACAACACGATCCCGGCCCACTCCGGCGCAGGCTCGGACATCGATGAGCCCGCTGCTCGCGAGTCGGTCGTGGTCGAGGTCGGCGGTAAGCGGATCGAAGTCACCCTCCCCGCAGGCCTGGGCGCCAGCTCAGGTGGCGGAAGCAGCAAGGCTGCCGGCCCGAAGAAGCGTGGCGGCAAGAAGGCTGGCGGCGGAGCCACCGGCGACTCGCTGACGGCACCCATGCAGGGCACCATCGTCAAGGTCGAGGTCGAAGAAGGCCAGGTCGTGGCCGCTGGTGATCTCATCGTCGTACTCGAGGCTATGAAGATGGAGCAGCCGCTGACGGCGCACAAGGCAGGCACCATCACCGGCCTGAATGCCGAGGCCGGTACGACAGTGCCGACCGGCACTGTCCTCTGCGAGATCAAGGATTGATCTCGACCGTGAGCTAGCGAGATCAAGGACTAAGAACTCTCTACGTCAGAAGGGCCGGCACCCACCTGGGTACCGGCCCTTCTGCTGTCTCGTTCACTCCGCCGCAGGCGGTGCGCCTTCCATCTGCCGAAGCAGGGCGATGCGATCAGCGAGTGGCGGGTGAGTGTCGAACATCGACTTCGACTTTCCGTCGAGCGGTGACTCGATCCATACGTGCGCGACCGCGGTGGACTTTTGATGCACCACGGTGTTGTCGGCGGCAAGTGTCTCGAGTGCACGGCGCAGGCCGGTGGGGTTGCGGGTGAACTGCACTGCGGTGGCGTCAGCGAGTGCCTCGCGCTTTCGTGAGATCGCCGCGCGCAAAAGTAGAGCCGCGATCGGTGCCAGGATGATGATCACCAGGGATACGACAACAGCAATCGGATTGCTGTCATTTCCGCGGCGTGAGAAGAACGCCATGCGAGCGCCCATGTCAGCGAGGATGGCCAGCAGGCCGGCGGTTGTTGCAGCCACGGCCATGACGAGGGTGTCGCGATTGCCCACATGCGCCATTTCGTGCGCAGCAACGCCCTGCAATTGCTCACGATCCATCTTCTCGAGGATGCCGGTCGTGAAGGCGATGACGGCGTGCTCGGGATCACGGCCCGTAGCAAAGGCATTAGGTGCCGGGTCTTGAACGATCGCGACCTTGGGCATCGGCAGGCCTGCGGCAATGCAGACTTCCTCGACCAGGTTGTAGAGCTGCGGGGCGTCCTCATGCGAGATGACCTTGGCCTGGGTCATGGCGAGGACCAACGAGTCTGACTTCCAGTAACTGGTCCAGACACCGATGAGCGAGATGCCTACCGCGATCGGGACGAGCAGATAGGCGTTGAAGTTGAGAAGCGTGCCGGCAGCCCAGACGAGGGCAACCACAGCGACGAACATCGCACCAAGCAGGAACCAGGTCTTGCGCCTATTCGACGACTGCTCGGCCTTGAAGGAGACCGCCATGTCGACTAGAAGGTGACGGTCGGGGCGTTGCGATCAGCCTCGTTCGGCACCTCGTAGAACTCGCGCTTGGTGACCTTGGCCATTCCGGCGAACAGGTTCGTGGGGATGCTGACGATGAGAGTGTTGATCGTGCGCACCGCATCGTTGTAGTACTGCCGCGCGAAGGCGATCTTGTTCTCGGTGGCCGACAGCTCTTCCTGAAGTGACAGGAAGTTGGCCGAGGCCTTCAGGTCGGGGTAAGCCTCGGCGACAGCCAGGAGGCCGCGCAGGGCCTGGGTCAGCATTCCGTCAGCGGCAGCCACCTCAGCGACGCCATTGGCGTGCTCGCCCACGGCGCGGGCCTCGGTGACCTTCTCGAAGGTGCCGGACTCATGGGCGGCGTAGCCCTTGACCGTGTTGACCAGGTTCGGGATGAGATCGCTTCGGCGCTTGAGCTGCACCTCGATCTGGGCAAAAGCCTCGTCGACCGCCACATTGGCGCGCACGAGCTTGTTGTAGGTCGCGATCACGAAGATCACGAGCAGGACGACGACAATCGCGAGAATGATCCAGATCCACATGCCTCCACGCTAACACGGCTCCGCCGCCTGGACCTGACCTCGGATACGGAACAATGGGAACGTGAGCCAGCCTGAGTCAGCACATGTGGTCATCATTGGCGGAGGGCCGGGCGGTTATGAGGCGGCCTTGGTTGCCCGGCAGCTGGGAGCCGAGGTCACGATCATCGACCGCGATGGTCTCGGCGGCTCGGCAGTCCTGACCGATTGCGTGCCCAGCAAGGCACTGATCGCCACGGCCGGAGTCATCCTCAACACCGAACACAGTGCCGCCCTGGGTGTACGGATCAACGGTCAGCCTCCGACCCCCCGCCAGATCGGCGTCGACCTCGCCGTCGTGAACGAGCGGATTCTCGGCCTCGCCGCTGCCCAGAGTTCGGATATCGCCGACAAAATGGCACAGGCCGGCGTCAGCGTTATCCGAGGTCGTGGCCGACTCACGGGCGAGACCAGCGTGATGGCGCTCGAACCTGACGGCACAATGAGCCAACTCCACGCCGATGTCATCCTCATTGCCACAGGCACCAGACCGCGCATCCTCGACACCGCGATCCCTGACGGCGAACGCATTCTGACCTGGGAGCAGGTCTACGACCTCACCGAGCTACCCGAACGACTGATTGTCGTCGGCTCCGGCGTCACCGGCGCTGAGTTCGCCGGCGCGTATCACGGTCTCGGAAGTTCAGTCGTACTCGTCTCCAGCCGCGATCGCGTGCTACCTGGCGAGGATCCCGATGCCGCCCGCGTTTTGGAAGATGTCTACCGCCGCTCCGGCGTCGAAGTGATGAGCCACAGCCGCGCCATCGCTGCCCGCCGCACCGAGACCGGCGTCGAGGTTGAGCTCGAGGACGGTCGCATCGTGGCGGGCTCACACGTATTGATGGCCGTTGGCTCACTGCCCAACACTGACGACTTAGGCCTCGAGGATGCCGGCGTCGCGGTCGATGACTGCGGCTTCATCGTTACTGATCGCGTCTCCCGCACTACGGTGCGCACTATTTATGCGGCAGGCGACTGCACGGGCGTGATGATGCTCGCCTCAGTTGCAGCCATGCAAGGCCGCATCGCGATGTCGCATGCTCTCGGTGATGCCGTGACTCCGCTGGAACTCCAGCATGTGTCGAGCACGATCTTCACCCGTCCGGAGATTGCCACCGTCGGGCTCACCCAGAAGGACCTCGACTCCGGCGCATTCCGCGGTGACGTCATCATGCTCCCGCTTGCCACGAATGCCCGTTCCAAGATGGAAGAGCAGCATGACGGCTTCGTGAAGATCTTCTGCCGACGTGGCTCTCGCATCATCGCCGGCGCTGTCATCGTCAGCGCGCACGCGAGTGAACTGATCCACGTGCTCACGCTTGCTGTTGAGCAACGCCTTACTGCTGATGAGCTCGCCACGACTTTCACTGTGTATCCGAGCCTGTCCGGCTCCATCGCCGAGGCAGCCCGACAGCTGCATGTGACCGCGGAGGGCTGATGCCAACCGCGCGTGCAGCCGAGGCCGCAGCCGATATCGCGGCCCGCAGCGGTATATCTACGCACGACATTGCCGTGGTACTCGGCTCAGGGTGGGCAGCGGCAGCCGACGAACTCGGCTCCCCCATCTTCGAGGCGGCAATCGCATCAGTTCCGCACTTCGCCGCGCCCGCTGTCACCGGCCACTCGGGCATGGTGCGCAGCATCTCGATCAATGGCCGTCGAGTGCTCATCTTCCTCGGCCGCACTCACCTCTACGAGGGCCGCGGCACCGATGCCGTTACGCATGCGGTGCGTACGGCAGCCGCGTGTGGAGCCAGTTCACTCGTGCTCACTAACGCGGCCGGCTCACTTCGTCAGGAGTGGACCCCGGGCACCGCAGTGCTCATCGGTGATCATCTAAATCTCACCGGCGAATCGCCGCTCATCGGACCTCAGTTCGTGAGCATGACCGACGCTTACTCGCCCCGACTGCGCGCGATCGCTAGCGAGCTCTTCCCAGCGACTCCCGAGGGTGTCTATGCGCAACTTCGCGGGCCGATGTACGAGACACCTGCGGAGATTCGCATGCTTCGCACACTTGGTGCCGATCTTGTCGGCATGAGCACGGCGGTGGAGACCATTGCCGCTCGGGCGTTGGGCCTAGAAGTACTCGGCATCTCGCTCGTGACCAACTTGGCAGCAGGTATCACCGGCGAGGCACTCGATCACGCAGAGGTGCTTGCCGCAGGTCAGGCCTCAGCCGGCCGGCTCGGCCGCATGCTGAATGAGATTGTCAGCGCTCTCTAGTCGGCGAGCTCCGCGCGAAGTGCGGCATAGCCGGGCTTGATGCGATCGTTGATTATTTCCAGGCGCTCATCGAAGGGAATGAATGCGCTCTTCATGGCATTGACGGTGAACCACTGCATGTCATCGAGCGTGTAGTCAAAGGCCTCGCTCAGGAGGGCGAATTCACGCGACATCGACGTGCCTGACATCAAGCGGTTGTCGGTGTTAACGGTGACTCGGAAGCCAAGACCTCGAAGCAGGCCGATCGGATGCTCGGCAATGCTGGCTGCGGCACCGGTCTGCACATTCGAGCTCGGGCACATCTCCAGTGGGATTCGACGGTCGCGCACGTAGGCAGCCAGACGCCCGAGCGTTGCCGTGCCGTCAGGGTTTACCTCGATGTCGTCGACAATGCGCACCCCATGGCCGAGGCGGTCCGCGCCGCACCACTGGATCGCCTCCCAGATCGAAGGAAGCCCAAATGCCTCACCGGCATGAATGGTGAAGTGGGAGTTCTCGCGCTGAAGGTAATGGAACGCGTCAAGGTGACGCGTGGGTGGATAGCCCGCCTCGGCTCCGGCGATATCGAAGCCGACGACTCCACGATCGCGGTACTCGACGACGAACTCGGCCACCTCGCGCGCATTTGATGACGTGCGCATGGCGGTCAGAAGTGTGCCGATGCGAATCCAGTGACCGGCCGCCTTCGCTTCCATCGTTCCCTCGGTGAAGCCGGCAAGCACGGCATCGATGACTTCGCGCATGGTCAAACCCCGGGTCAGGTGCAGTTCGGGGGCGAACCTGACCTCGACATAGACCACCCCATCGGCTGCCAGATCGAGTGCGCACTCCCGTGCCACGCGATGCAAGGCCGAAGCAGTTTGGGTCAAGGCCACCGTGTGAGCAAAGGTCTCCAGGTACCGCTCCAGCGATCCCGAAGAGGCTGCTTCGACGAACCAGGCGCCCAGTGCCACCGGGTCACCGGCAGGCAGATCGGTGTAGCCCACCTCCGCGGCAAGGTCCAGGAGGGTCTGGGGCCGAAGTCCCCCATCCAGGTGATCGTGAAGCAGAACCTTGGGGGCACGGACGAAGACCTCTGATGGAAGGGGTGCGACTCCGTGCGATGTCATGCCTCGAATGTACTCCGAGCCAGTAGTGTCCGAGGGTGCTGAGCATCGTCTTCGGAGTCCTGACCGCCTGCTGCTTCGCCTCAGGCACCCTGGCATCCTCACGCACCTCACGCACGATCGGTCCGTACTCGACCATCGCCGGAATCATGCTCGTCGGCCTGCTCATCACCTTGCCATTCCTGTTCATCGCGGGCATCCCCGAGCAGTTGAACAGCACGAGCATCATGTGGCTCATCGCGGGCGGATTGGGCAACCTGGTCGGCTTGATCCTCGCCTACTCAGCACTGAAGATCGGCAAGGTTGGCGTCGTCGCGCCGATCCTGTGCACTGAGGGCGCGATCGCCGCCGTGATCTCGGCGATGACCGGTGAGGCCATCGCTGTCACGACCACCTTCATCCTGGTCGCCATCGTGGCGGGCGTGGTGCTCGCCGCAGTTGCCCCGGACCCCGAGCCTTTGGCTCATGAGGAGCCGCTCAAGGCAGCAATCATTGCCACCCTTGGCGCACTCGCCTTCGGAGTCGGTCTTTTCGCACCAGGTCACCTCAGTGCCGATATGCCTATCGCCTGGATCTTGCTGCCGGCGCGACTCTTCGGAGTTATCGCCCTGCTCATCCCTTTGCTGCTCACGCGTCGATTCACAATGACAAAGAAGGCCGCACCCCTCGTCGTGCTTACCGGCTTCACCGAGGTCATCGGCTTCACGTTCTACTCACTCGGCGCTGCCACAAGCGTGGCAATCACCGCTGTACTTGCCTCGCTCTTTGCCCCGATCGCGGCAATTGCCGCTTTCTTCCTGTTCAAGGAGAAGCTCGGACGCCTGCAGGTCGTGGCCGTTGCCGTGATCGTCGCGGGAGTCGTCGCACTTACCTTGGCCGTCAACTAAGTGAGCGCCCGACCCCACCGGGGACGGGCGCTCACGTAAAGGAACTGACTACAGCGAATCGATCGGGGTGTACGTGCCCCAGACTTCGCGCAATGCGTCACAGACCTCGCCGACGGTTGCCTTGGCCTTCAGGGCATCCTTCATCGGGTAGAGCAAGTTTGCGTCGCCCGCAGCCGCCTCGCGAATTTCGGCCAGGCAACGCTGCACCTCGTCGTTGTCGCGCTCGGCACGAAGCTTGGCCAGGCGTGCCGATTGCTCAGCGCCGATGGCCGGGTTCACGCGCAGCGGGTCGTAGTGCTCCTTGCCCTCGATCGTGAACTTGTTGACGCCGACCACGATGCGCTCGCCCGAATCAGTCTCGCGAGTGACCTGGTAGGCCGAGTTCTCGATCTCGGACTTCTGGAAGCCCTGCTCGATAGCTGCGACCGCGCCGCCCATGTCGGCGATGCGCTCAATGAGAGCGGTTGCCGCCTGCTCGATGTCGTCGGTCAGCGACTCAACAACGTACGAGCCAGCGAAGGGGTCGACGGTGGCGCAGACATCGGTCTCGTAAGCGAGCACCTGCTGGGTGCGCAGGGCCAGTCGTGCGGCCTTCTCAGTCGGAAGCGCGATGGCCTCATCGAAGGAGTTGGTATGCAGTGACTGGGTGCCGCCGAGCACGGCCGCGAGGCCCTGGATGGCGACACGGACGAGATTGACCTCGGGCTGCTGCGCGGTGAGCTGCACACCGGCGGTCTGGGTATGAAAGCGCAGCATCAGTGACTTGGGGTTCTTCGCACCGAATTGATCGCGCATGATGCGCGCCCACATCCGACGAGCGGCGCGGAACTTCGCCACCTCCTCGAGGATCGTGGTGCGCGAGACGAAGAAGAACGCAAGACGCGGGGCGAACTCGTCAACATCCTGGCCAGATGCAATAGCGGCCTTCACGTACTCGATGCCGTCAGACAAGGTGAAGGCGATCTCCTGCACGGGAGTCGCACCGGCCTCGGCCATGTGGTAGCCCGAGATCGAGATGGTGTTCCACTTCGGGATCTCGTTGCGGCAGTAGGTGAAGATGTCGGTGATCAGTCGAAGTGACTGGGCCGGCGGGTAGATGTACGTGCCGCGAGCGATGTACTCCTTGAGCACGTCGTTCTGGATCGTGCCGTTGAGGGCCGATGCCGGAACGCCTTGCTCCTCCGCGACCAACTGGTACAGAAGCAGGAGTACCGAGGCAGGCGCATTGATGGTCATCGAGGTCGAGACCTGGTCGAGCGGAATGCCGTTGAAGAGCAGGCGCATATCTTCGATCGAGTCGATGGCGACGCCTACCTTGCCGACCTCACCATTGGCGAGCGGGTGGTCGGAGTCGTAGCCCATCTGCGTAGGCAGATCGAAGGCTACGGAAAGACCCGTGGTGCCGGCAGCGAGCAACTGCTTGTAACGCTCATTCGACTCCACGGCGGTGCCGAAGCCGGCGTACTGGCGCATGGTCCAGGGGCGGCCTGTGTACATCGACGGATAGACACCGCGGGTATACGGGTACTCACCGGGCTGACCGAGTTGTGCAGCAGCGTCCCAGCCCGCAAGGGCTTCGGGGCCGTACACCTGCTCCAGGGGAAGACCAGATTCAGTGGTGGAGCCGTGCTCGCTCACTCCTGTCCACGCACCCGAATCTTCGAGCCGAGCCAGCGGATCGGATCGTACTTGACGTCAGCCACGCGCTCCTTGAGCGGAATGAGGGCGTTGTCGGTGATGTGGATGTGCTCGGGGCAGACCTCGGTGCAGCACTTGGTGATGTTGCAGTAGCCCAAACCGAGTTCATCCTGTGCCAGCTTCTGGCGATCCTCGGTGTCGAGCGGGTGCATGTCGAGCTCGGTCACGCGCATGAGCACGCGCGGGCCTGCGAAGTACTTCTTGTTCTCTTCGTGATCGCGCACCGCGTGGCACGTGTTCTGGCAGAGGAAGCACTCGATGCACTTGCGGAACTCCTGCGAGCGCTCAACGTCGACCTGCTGCATGCGGTACTCGCCGGGCTTGAGTCCCTCGGGACCCTTGAATGCCGGAACCTCACGCGCCTTCTCGTAGTTGAACGAGACGTCGGTGACGAGATCGCGGATAACCGGGAACGCGCGTAGCGGGGTGACCGTGATGGTCTCGGTCTCGTCGAAGGTGTTCATGCGGGTCATGCACATCAGGCGCGGACGCCCGTTGACCTCAACACTGCACGAGCCGCACTTGCCGGCCTTGCAGTTCCAGCGGACAGCAAGATCAGTGTCCTGCTCAGCCTGGATGCGGTGGATGACGTCGAGAACGACCTCTCCCTCGAGCACCTCAACGTCGTAATCCTTGAGCGCACCTGTGCCGTCGGGACCGCGCCAGAGTCGGAACTTCGCCATGTAGCTCATGCCTATGCCATCCCTACTGCGTTGAGTTCTTCAATAGTCATGTACTTCTTGAGCTCTTCCGGATCAAAGAGCGAGATGAGTTCCTGCGGGATGCTCGGCAGCGACTTCTTCTGGATGTCGAGCTTGCCATCCTTGAGGCTGCAGACGAGGTTCACCTTGCGCCACTCGGGATCCATCTTCGGGAAGTCGTTGCGGGTGTGGCCGCCACGCGACTCCTCGCGAGTGAGAGCTGCACGCGCAATGCACTCGGAGACCAGGATCTGCTTAGGCAGATCGAGGGCGAGGTGCCATCCCGGGTTGTACTCGCGGCCACCACTTGCCTTGGCACGCGCAATACGCGGCTTGAGTGCGTCGATCTTCGCGAGCGCCTCGTTCATCTCCGCACCATCGCGAATGATGCCGACGAGATCATTCATGATCATCTGCAGCTCAGCCTGGATAGTGAAGGGGTTCTCGTCACGCGAGGCGTCGAAGGGCTCAAGTGCCCAGGCTGTTGCCGCATCGATCTCGGCATCAGTCAACGGAGTTGCCTTGCCCGTGTTCTTCGCATCCGAGACGTACTCGGCGGCGTAGATACCGGCACGGCGGCCGAAGACCAGAAGGTCGGAGAGCGAGTTGCCGCCGAGGCGGTTGGAGCCGTGCAGGCCGCCACCTGCCTCGCCTGCTGCGTAGACACCCTTGATGCCGATGAGCTCCTGGGTGTCAGCGTCGACCTCGACGCCGCCCATGACGTAATGGCAGGTCGGTCCGACCTCCATCGGCTCGAGGGTGATGTCGACGTCAGCGAGCTCCTTGAACTGATGCCACATCGAAGGCAGCTTCGCCTTGATGACATCAGCGGGGAGTCGCTTGGAGACGTCGAGGAACACGCCACCGTGGGGGGATCCCCGACCGGCCTTGACCTCGGAGTTGATCGCGCGAGCAACCTCGTCACGCGGGAGGAGCTCCGGCGGACGCTTGTTGTTGTCGGGATCGGTGTACCAGCGATCGGCTTCTTCCTCGGTCTTGGCGTACTGCGCCTTGAAGACATCGGGGATGTAATCGAACATGAAGCGACGGCCTTCGGAGTTCGTGAGAACGCCACCGTCACCACGCACCGACTCAGTAACGAGCAGGCCCTTGACCGAAGGCGGCCAGACCATGCCCGTGGGATGGAACTGGACGAACTCCATGTTGATCAGCGCACCGCCGATGAGCATTGCCATCGCATGCCCGTCACCGGTGTACTCCCAGGAGTTGGAGGTGACCTTGAAGGACTTGCCGATGCCGCCGGTGGCAATAACCACTGCCGGGGAATCAATGGCGACGAAGGCGCCTGACGGACGCCAGTAGGCCAGCACGCCGGCTGCACGACGGTCTTCGCCCTCGCCGTGCATGAAGAGCTCGGTGACCGAGCACTCCGCGAATACGCGGATTCCGGCTTCGTAGTCGCCGAGCTCCTTCTTGTCCTTCTGCTGCAGCTGGACGATCTTCTGCTGCAGGGTACGGATCATCTCCAGGCCGGTGCGGTCGCCGACGTGGGCAAGACGCGGGTACTCGTGTCCGCCGAAGTTGCGCTGGCTGATCTTGCCATCGGGCGTGCGGTCGAACAGGGCACCGTAGGTCTCGAGCTCCCAGACGCGCTCAGGCGCTTCCTTCGCGTGAAGCTCGGCCATGCGGTACTGGTTCAGGAACTTGCCACCGCGCATGGTGTCGCGGAAGTGCACGTTCCAGCCGTCGTTCTTGTTGACGTTGGCCATGGAAGCAGCGATGCCACCCTCGGCCATGACGGTGTGCGCCTTGCCAAACAGTGACTTGCTCATGACGGCAACTGTCTTGCCAGCCTCGCGCGCCGCAATGGCTGCACGCAGGCCTGCTCCGCCGGCGCCGATGACGACGACGTCGAATGAGTAACGCTCGATGTCAGACATGTGATCCCTCGGCTTAGAAGAAGTAGAAGTTGGAGATGGTGCCCACGGCGACCTCACGTACGTAGAGGTCGGTGAGTGCGACGCCGAACAGCGAGATCATGGCGAACTTGCCGTGGTTGACGTTGAGCTTGGAGACGATGGTCCAGCTCTTGTAACGCACCGGATGCTTCGAGAAGTGCTTCAGGCGTCCGCCCATCGCATGACGGCAGGAGTGGCACGAGAGCGAGTAGAGCCAGAGCAAGGTGGCATTCGCGACGAGAACCAGGGTTCCGATGCTGACGTGACCCCAGGCACCCTCGGCGTTGCGGAATGCAGAGATAGCGTCCCAGCTCAAGATCACGTTCAGCACGAGGCCGGCGTAGAAGAAGTAGCGGTGGCCGTTCTGGAAGATAAGCGGGAAACGGGTCTCACCGGTGTACTTCTTGTGCGGCTCGGCAACGGCACATGCCGGCGGCGACTGCCAGAAGGAGCGGTAGTAAGTCTTGCGGTAGTAGTAGCAGGTGAAGCGGAAGCCCAGCGGGAAGATCAGGATGAACAGGGCCGGCGAGATCGCCATGCCGAAGATGGTCCAGGCGCCGAATGGGGTCCAGCCGAAGAGGGTCGCCTGCTCGGGGCAGGTCGACATCAGGCAGGGCGAGTAGAACGGCGAGATCAGGGGCTCAGCGAAGTAGTAGGCGTTCTCGAACGCGCGCCAGGTCGAGTAGGCGATGAAGCTCAGGAAGATGATGACCATGATCAGGGGCATCAGCCACCAGCGATCAGTGCGGAGGGTCCTCACTCCGATCTGGGCCCGACGATCAGGCGAACCCTGGCTAGAGGCAGGACTTGTGACAGTGGCCATTCTCGGAATTCCTTCCACAGGGCGTGCTGACTCGCGAACACTCGAATCTTAGGGTGCCTTAGAGGGGGCTGCAGCCTGCCCACGTAGGAGGTACGTCACACGTATGTGGACGTCCGATTACTCCGAGTGACCCGCATCTCGTCACACCTGGAATTGTCGGCTTAGACTCGTCGATCATGGCTCGTTTCCAGCGGCTGGCGGCCGCGGCTGCCCTTGTCGGCGCCCTGGTTGCCCACTCATCTCCGGCCTTGGCCGAGGAGTCCCCCACACCGCTCTCGACCGGCCAGGTCGCTATCAGCGAGCCCACCACCGACGTCGTCGTCGGAAGCCAACTCGGCCTGAAGGGCAAGCAGGTCAATCTCGGTCCCAAAGCTGCGCCCCTTCCCGACATCTGGGCAAGTAGTTGGGTGCTGGCCGATGCGGCCACCGGCGAGATCTTGGCCAGCAAGGGTGCCCACAAGCTGCGAGCCCCCGCCAGCACGTTGAAGACCTTGACCGCCTTGACCTTGCTACCGAACCTGGCGCTCGACGGCACGTATGTCGGTCAGCAATCCGATGTCGTACCCGGGACTGCCATGGCCGGGGTCAAGCCGGGCGTGACCTACACGAATGAGCAACTCTTCTACGGGATGATGCTGCCCAGCGGAAACGATGCTGCGCGAGCTCTCGCTCATTCCAACGGCGGCATGAAGAAGACCATCGCCCAGATGAACGAGGTCGCTGCCTCGATCGGCGCCCTCGATACCGTCGCCAAGACACCCAACGGGCTCGACAAGAAGGGTCAGCACTCCAGCGCCTTCGATCTCGCACTCATCGCTATGCGCGGGCTGCAGAATCCGGAGTTCGCCAAGATCGTGCGCACCGAGAAGGCTTCCTTCCCGAGCCAGGGCGGCGGCACGCACCCGATCTACACCAACAACCACCTTTTGCTCGGCGGTTACAAGGGCTGCATCGGCGTGAAGACCGGCTTCACCTCGAACGCAGGTCGCACCTTCATCGGTGCCGCGACTCGCAAGGGTCACACGCTCGTCGTCGCGCTGATGGGTATTAAGTCCGGCAGTGCACAAGCCGCAGCCGATGCACTGACCTGGGGCTTTAAGAACTACGGCAAGGTCACACCGGTCGGAACCCTCAATGTCGCTGGTGCTGCAGTCTCCCCCGGAGCCGAGCCCACCGCCAGTGAATCTGAAGCCGCAGTGATCGTGCCCAGTGGACCGCCCGCGACTGCTGCGATCGCAGTGCCCGATGTTGCGCGCACGAGCTGGCCGCCCGTGGTCTGGTACGCACTGATCGCACTCGTGGTTGCCGCCGTGATGGTGTGGGCGTGGCTTCGTCGTAAGTCCAGGCGCTCGCCCTACAGCGTGATCTAGCCAGCGAAGGCGAATGCCTGCAGCGGATGCCAGCCATCAGCATGCAATTGGTAAAGATGCATCGCAGTGACAGTGAATGCGGCACGGAAATCGGTGAAGTCGTCGAATGCCCGATCAAGAATCTCGTCACTCACGTCGTGGGCGAGCGTCACGTGCGGGTGGTACGGGAAGCGTGATTCGACATCGAGAACTGCGCTGCGCACCGCTGCCTCCACACGTTCGCATGATGAGATCCCTCGCGCGAGTGAGATGAACACGACCGGCGAGACTGGCTGAAAGGTGCCGGTGCCGTGCAGTTCAACGTCAAAAGGTGCACACCTAGATGCAACGGTCGACAGGTGTTCGATGACACCAGGCATGACCTCGGAGTCGACATCGACCGGTGGGAGCAAGGTGATGTGGGCTGGCATCCGCCCCATGCTCGGCTCATACCCCTTGCGTGCGAGATCGATGGCCGAGCCGAACGGCTCGGGAATCTCGATCGCGACCCCAAGGGTCATGCCGCTCATCGCCGTGTGGGCTACGACTCGTCGATCGCGACGAAGCCAATGCCCTCGTACACGCGGGCAAGGGTCTCGCGAGCTGTCGCACGTGCCTTGCGTGCGCCGATGCCCATGAGATGACGCAGCTGTTCCTGATCGCTCATGAGCTCGTTGACTCGCGCCCGAATCGGCTGCACGAGATCGAGCACGATTGCGGCGGTGTCACCCTTGAGTTCGCCGTAGCCCTTGCCCTCGTATGACGCGACGAGGTCATCGATGGACGTACCAGTGAGCGCAGTCTGGATCGTGAGCAGATTGGAGACGCCTGGCTTGTTGGCCGGATCGAAGATGATCTCGCGCCCGGAGTCGGTGACCGCGCTCTTGAACTTCTTGGTGAGCGGCGCATCCTCGTCGAGCAAGAAGGCGCAACCACTCGGACTCGACTTGCTCATCTTCGAGGTCGGATCCTGAAGGTCGACGATCTTCGCGGTCTCCTTGACGATCATCGCCTCGGGAACGGTAAGGGTCTTGCCGAAGCGGGTGTTGAAGCGCTGGGCGAGATCACGGGTGAGCTCGAGATGCTGGCGCTGATCCTCACCGACCGGTACGAGGTTTGCTTGGTAGAGCAGGATGTCGGCTGCCTGAAGGATCGGGTAGGTGTACAGGCCCACGGTCGCGCGTGCAGCGCCATCCTTCTGCGACTTGTCCTTGAACTGAGTCATGCGGCCGGCCTCACCGAAGCCGGTCTGGCACTCCATGACCCAGGCGAGCTGGCTGTGCTCAGGCACGTGGCTCTGCACAAAGATCGTCGACTTCTCCGGATCAAGGCCGATCGCCAGCAACTGGGCGAAGGTCAGCAGGGTGCGGTGACGCAGCAACGCCGGATCATGCTCGACCGTGATCGCATGCTGGTCGACCACGCAGTAGTACGCGTCATTCGAATCCTGGAGCGCCACCCAGTGACGAAGAGCCCCCAGGTAATTGCCGAGCTGGAGGGAATCTGCCGTCGGCTGGATTCCGGAGAGAACGCGGGGGCGCGGTGACATGTGCCTATTGTGGCAAATCGCTGTCGGACTTCTCCGCCAGGTCATCGTCGGACGCAGCGACAGGTACCGGCGTGACGCGAACTCGAGCGATGCGGCGCCCGTCGAGCTCGGTCACCTCGAAACGATGCGCACCGACAATGACTTCGTCACCGACCGCCGGCACATCTCCGAGTTGCGAGACGACGAAGCCCGCGACGGTCTCATACGGCCCTTCGGGCAGCGTGATGCCGGTCTCCTCGGCGAAGTCCTCGATATTCAGCAGGCCATCGACAGTGGTAACGCCGAAGGAACGCGCCGCTTCGGGTCGCTGCACGACGTCGTACTCATCCTTGATGTCACCGATGAGCTCCTCGACGAGATCCTCGAGAGTGACAATGCCCGCAGTTCCGCCGTATTCGTCTTCGACGATCGACATGTGCTGACGAAGTCTGCGCATCTCGGTCAAAGTGCTGAGCACTCCCTTGGTGCCGGGGAACGCGGTCATCGGACGCACCAACTCGCCTACGCGAATGGAGCGTTCAGCCAGATCAGGGGAAAGGATGTCGCGCACATGCACGAAGCCGACTACGTCATCCATGGAATCTCGGATCACCGGGTATCGCGAGTGCGGCTGATCAGCCACTACCTTGACCGCCTTGAAGATCGGCATGGAGGCATCGAGGAACTCGACCTCGGTGCGCGGGATCATCACCTCGCGCAATTCACGATCACCGGCGGAGAACACGTCGTCGATGAGCTCGCGCTCCTCCACGGATAGGTCTTCATGCGAGGCCACGAGGCCGCGAAGTTCCTCGCCGCTGATTTGCTCCTTCGCCGCATGCGGATCACCGCCGAGCAGCCGCACGACGGCATTGGTCGATACGGACAGCAGCGCGATGAACGGCTTGAAGATCTTGGCCGTGAGGTCGATCGGCCCCGCCGAGATCAGTGCAATGCGCTCGGCCCGCTGAAGCGCCAGTCGCTTCGGCACGAGTTCACCGATAACCAACGAGAGGTAGGCGACGAGGATCGTGACGAGGATGAAACTGATCGTGCCCGCCCACGACTCGGGAATCCCCCAGCCGACGAGATACGGAGTGAGCAATGGTGCGATTTCCGCGCCGCCGAAGCCGGCGGAGAACAGGGCAGCGAGGGTGATGCCCACCTGGCCTGCTGCCAGAAAGCGATTGGGGTTGCGCGTGAGTCGTTCGAGTGTGCGCCCGCGACGACCCTGCGTGCTCAGTTGCTTGATCTGTCCCTCGCGAAGCGAAATAAGCGAGATCTCCGCGGCGACGAAGAGCGAGGCGATGATCGTCAGGACAAGGACGACCAGCAGGCTCCTCAGGATCTCGAACACGACTCCACAATACGGATGACTGCTCCTTCGGCACTGGCGACGTGCTCTAGGAGGCGGTCACTCCCTTTCCCGCGCGCGTCATGGTCGCGGCCACGATCAGGGCGAAGAGGGCAGCAACCACTATGCAGACAGTCATCGACACCGCCGGATCTGCCGGAGTCAGGCCCACGAACGGCGTGATGAGGATGCCTCCGAAGAACGTTCCGGCACCGAGCACTGCTCCCGCCGCTCCCCTGGTCTGCGAGCGCTCGACTCCGAGCACCGTCGCATTCGGAGTGACGATGCCTCGGGTGGCCACCACGATGAACAGACAAATAAGAATGGGGAGCACATGTCGCTCAACCATCAGGACAGACGTCGTCAGCACAATTCCGGCGAACACGGCCACGATCAGCCCCATGATGAGCAGACCGCGCACGGGCCATCGCCGAACGAGACGTGCATTCAAGAAGCCGATCAGCATCAGGCCGCCCGAGTTGATGGCAAGTACCAGCGTGTACTGGTTGGGGCTTAGCCCGAATTGCGTCTGCAGCACGAATGCCGATTCAGCCAGATACGCGTAGAGGGAAGCGAAAGCGAGTACCAGCGTGAGCGCGTAGCCCATGAAGATTCGGTCGCGCAGCAGCGCAAGGTACGAGCGCCCCGCCGACGTGAATCCGCCGACCGTTCTCGCATGGTCAGGATGCGTCTCGGGAATATAGATCGCGATCGCAACAGCGAGGATCAGGTCGACGATGAACAGGAAGACAAAACCAGAACGCCAGGTGCCAGTCACTGCGAGCAGCACGCCACCGACGATCGGTGCGGCAATCGTCGCCGTCACTGTGAGGCTGATGAAGATGGAGAAGAGCCGCGCTGCAGCCTTGCCCGAAGCTACGTCACCAGCGATCGCGCGGGCGATCGCAATTCCTGCGCCACCGGCAAGACCTTGTATCAGGCGCATCACGAGAAGAATGCCGATGGTCGGTGCCAGTGCAACACCGAGACTCGCCACCGCTGCGATCACTGTCGTGATGATGACGATGCGACGCCGACCAAGAGAATCTGTCATCGGACCGAAGAACAACTGTCCGACCACGATGCCGACAAGGTTCACCGCAAGGGTGAGTGCCACCTGCGAGGTCGTCGCGTTCAGCTCTTCGGCGATCTGCGGAAATGCCGGCAGGTAAATATCCATCGAGGTCGGTGCGTAGGCGTTCAGGGCCGCCAGGATGACCGTGAGGATCGTCATCCGGCGACCGGCAAAAGACGGTGACAGAGAAACAGGCGAGGAAGGGGACGTCATCCGCATCCCTTCCTCGCCCGTTCGATGTTCGTGAAGGCTAGCCCTTCATGGCCTTCTGCAGGTTCTCATCGATGGCTGCCAGGAAATCCTGGGTGGTCAGCCACGGTGCGTCCTTGCTGATGAGCAGGGCGAGATCCTTGGTCATCTTGCCTTCCTCGACGGTCTCGACACATACGCGCTCGAGGGTCTCGGCGAAGGCTGAGACGGCAGGAGTGCCGTCCATGCGGCCGCGGTGAGTCAGGCCCTGGGTCCACGCGAAGATCGAAGCGATCGGGTTGGTGGAGGTGGGCTGGCCCTTCTGGTGCTGGCGGAAGTGGCGGGTCACGGTGCCGTGAGCAGCCTCAGCTTCGACGGTCTGGCCGTCCGGGGTCATGAGCACTGAGGTCATCAGGCCGAGCGAGCCGAAGCCCTGGGCCACGGTGTCGGACTGGACATCGCCGTCGTAGTTCTTGCATGCCCAGACGTAGCCGCCCTCCCACTTCATGGCCGCTGCGACCATGTCGTCGATGAGACGGTGCTCGTACTCGATGCCAGCAGCTTCGAACTCCGACTTGAATTCCTTCTCGTAGACGTCAGCGAAGATGTCCTTGAACTGGCCGTCGTAGGCCTTGAGGATCGTGTTCTTGGTCGACAGGTACACGGGGTACTTGCGGTTGAGGCCGTAACGCATCGATGCGCGAGCGAAGTCGCGGATCGAGTCATCGAGGTTGTACATGCCCATGGCTACGCCGGCACCTGGGAAGTCGAAGACCTCGAACTCCATCGGAGCCGAGCCATCGGTCGGGGTGTAGGTCATGGTGAGCTTGCCGGCGCCGGGCACCTTGAAGTCGGTGGCCTTGTACTGATCACCGAAGGCATGACGGCCGACAACGATCGGCTTGGTCCAGCCCGGAACCAGACGCGGGATGTTGCTGATGATGATCGGCTCGCGGAAGATCACGCCGCCGAGGATGTTGCGGATCGTGCCGTTCGGCGACTTCCACATCTTCTTCAGGCCGAACTCCTCGACACGCGCCTCGTCAGGAGTGATGGTGGCGCACTTGACGCCAACGCCGTACTTCTGGATGGCATGTGCGGAGTCGATGGTGACCTGATCGTCGGTCGCATCGCGATGCTCGATGCCGAGGTCGTAGTACTTCAGGTCGATGTCGAGGTACTTGACGATGAGTTCATCCTTGATGAACTGCCAGATGATGCGAGTCATCTCGTCACCGTCAAGCTCTACGACCGGGGTCTCTACCTTGATCTTGCTCACGATTTTCTACCTTCTGCTGATCAGTGTGTGAACGGAAAGACTTACAGGTCCTTGACGTCGCCCTGCTTGGCCTTGACTGCCTCGTAGGCCTCGACGAGAAGTGCCTTCTCGTCAGCGGTCAGCGGAGTCTCGACAACCTTGCGGATGCCCTCCTTGCCGAGCTGAGCCTCGACACCGAGGTACGCGCCGGACAGGCCGTACTCGCCGTCGACCCATGCGCACACGGGCATGACATCGCCGGAATCAAGGTGCACGGCCTTGGCCATGCGAGCGGCTGCTGCCGACGGGGCGTAGTACGCCGAGCCGGTCTTGAGCAGTGCGACAACCTCAGCGCCGCCATTGCGAGTGCGAACGACGAGCTCCTCGATCTCATCAGCCGACAGCAGATCAGCGAGAGGCTTGCCGTCAACCTTGCATGCGGACGCGACCGGAACCATGGTGTCGCCGTGCGAGCCGAGGGTCAGCGTGGTGACCGAAGCAACCGGCACGCCCAGCTTCTCTGCCACGAAGTGGGTGAAGCGGGCGGTGTCGAGCATGCCGGCTTGGCCGATGACGCGGGCGTAAGGGAAGCCGGTCACGATCTGGGCGAGTGCGGTCATCTCGTCGAGCGGGTTCGCGACGTTGATGACAACAGCCTCGGGTGCGTGCTTGGCAATGTTCTCGGCGACAGCGCGCATGATCTTCGCGTTGGTCTCGATGAGATCCATGCGGCTCATGCCGGGCTTGCGCGGCAGGCCCGCGGTGATGACGACGATCTCGGAGTCTGCGATGACCTCGTAGCCCTCGCCATTTGGGCCGGTGGTCTGGCCGACGACCTTGGTCTCGAAGCCTTCGATCCAGCGCGACTGGTTGAGGTCGAGGGCCAGGCCCTCAGCCTTTCCGTCGACAACGTCGGTCAGGACGACCGTCTCGAAGATGTCGTACTCGGCGAGCCGCAGAGCGGTCGTCGAACCATAGAAACCTGCACCGATGACCGTGACCTTGCCGCTGCGTGCCAT